>DAORHY010000009.1:0-27074 GCA_035438225.1 Bacteroidia bacterium | reverse complement strand
ACAGCAAAAATTTAATACATCATTAAACATGATTAGAATATTCTTATTTATATTCTTTGGATTTCCTTTTGCTGCACATTCTCCGCATTTGCGAGATTTGATTGGCTTTGTTGACGGAATTGTTCATGCCATGTATGTTGATTCAATGAACAATGAATTGTACGTAGGCGGAACATTTCAGCACGCAGGCGGAATCTTTTCTTCCTGTATCGCAAAATGGGACAGTATTCAGTGGACATCTATTGGAAACGATACAATTAAAGGTCATCCTGATGTAAGATGTATTGTTAAATTCAATGGTGAAATAATTGTTGGCGGGTATTTTGATTCCATCGGAATGGTGAGGATGAACAATATTTCCCGGTGGGATGGAATTCGATGGAGCCCAATGGGATCTGGCTTTTCTGATGGCGTTTTAACCCTCATTGAATACAGAGGTGAATTGTATGCAGGTGGAGCTTTTCGCTTTTCGGGAAATGATACTTTGCGATACTTTGCCAAATGGAATGGAAATTCCTGGGTGCAATTACCTGGTTTGACAAATTTAAATTACGAAGTTTATGCATTCTGTATTTATGACTCATTGCTAATTGTCGGCGGTTACTTCAACTCGATTCCAGCAATTGCTAATAGTTCAAGGCTTGTGGCTTTTGATGGAGTGAACTGGCTGAGCATGAATTCTCCTTTCAATGATTTAATTTTAACTCTTGATATCATTCAGGATACCTTATATGCAGGAGGTGGATTTACCTCTTATCCAGGCGCTCCATCTAATTATTTAAGCAAATACAATGGGCAATACTGGGAGGCTATTCCATATCCAACCGGAGGTACAAATTGGATCACAGATATGACTTCATATCACAATCAATTTGTTGTATGTGGATATTTTGAAAACCCGGAAGATCTAGGTATGTTTAATGGAACAAGCTTTGACTCTATTGGATCAGCTACAGGTTTTATTTACCGCACCTGTGTTTACAAAGATGAATTGTATGTAGCCGGAGGATTTTCTGAAGTTGGGGGCCTAATCACAGGTTCAATTGGCAGATTTGATAATATTCAATTGAGCTCAGCTCCAAATTTTACTAATACAAGTGCGCTTACATTATTTCCAAATCCTGTGACGACAAATACTTTTCGAATCGAATCCCCCTTATATCCAATCGATAAAATTAGCGTCACAATAACAAATTTAATGGGCCAATCAATGAAAATTAATAAAATTAATAACACTGTTTATATTAATAATTTATCATCAGGCGCTTATTTCGCAAATTTTTACAACCAAGGTTGCTATTTCAAAACCATCCGTTTAATTGTTGAATTACCATGAAAACTCAATTTAAACTTACAATTTTACTTTATTGTTTGATCGGCTCACTTCAAAGTCAAGACATTGTGAATTCATATATCGACTGGAATAATTTAAATCAATCGAGTATTGAGTACAATCAACCCACAACTCAATATCAAATGCAATTCAACTCCTGCTATCCCAATACCACTAATCCTTATTATAATGGTGAATATCAATTTTATTTATCGTGCACTCCATGGCATGATTTTAATATTATTTGGGCGGGTTGGCCAAGTTACAATACACATGACTTTCTATATACCTATAAGACCGAATTATTATCATTTCCGTTTACTAATGACTGTGCTTTTCAAAACGGTTGTGCAGATAATACAAATATTCGAAATTTGTCTGTTCCACTAAACAGCCAGTATTCTAATGCTGATAAGGTTTGGAATTACCCAAACTCAATTGGACAACAAAATTTAATAAATATTTCACAAAAAAAATCATTTTTTTTTGATAATCATAATGTTCCATTATCTGAACCTGCAGCAATTGTTTCCAGTTCATTTGTAAGAAATGGTACAATATCAATTGACAGAGATGTTTACCCACATTCTATTTTGAAACATACTGTGGAAATACACTGTGATCAAGATATACAGGACCCAATATTAACTTCATTCAGTTTTATTGTTGATTTATCAAGAGGAATGATGAGAGAATATCCATTTTACCCAACTAATAGCACAGGTGCTACAATGACCTCTTATGATATTTGCTTTGCACCAATGATATACAATAGATCTACCGATTATTCCGCAACTACCAACTGTGAATATTACGGCTTTATTGACCCAGCTGAAAACTGTGGTGGATATGTCTCAAATAGCGGTGGAACTTTAAATTATACTCCTTTTGATGTTTCAAATGATGATGATTGTTCTCTCTTTTATCCTGCGATTTATCCTACTAATATTACTTCTACCTCTGACTTCTATTTAGGACAAAGCGGAGGATATTTAAACAATATCCCACTTCCGCCTTACTCGCTACCAGCATTTGTTTTCCCTAGAAGCCAGTTTGGTGAAACACCCGCAGGCTATTTATTGAATAGTGGTATTATGCAAAGAATAGTTAGCACGTCAAGCGCTCCTGTTCAACAGTATTTTATAAACAATAATATCAATTTGGAATACATAAATCCAATTGAAAAAGTAATTTACAACCCTTCTGAGGTAACAATTACTGCCAGCGATTTACACTTCCCACACAATTACAAATTTAAAACGATTCGTGCACTGTATCCATTTTTACAAGAAGTTCAAAGAGATAATACAACTGCCAATGGTGGTGTCTATGCCAGCAATGAATTGTTTAATGTTCCGGTAACAACGGATCTTTACAAAGAAAATCACGTATCATCTATTTATGATCCAACCAACACAGACCACAGGTTTGCTTCGATATATCATTTGGCAAATAATTCTAAACTAACGATTGAACCGTGCGTTCAAATTTTTGATGCTACCTTTGAAGTGAATAGTGGTTCAGAGATTGTTTTTGAAAACGACCTTACAAACCAGGTAAATGTGAATAGATATCAATTATTATACAATGGTGGTGAAGTAACCAAAAGAAGAGATAATTTTTTATTTCAAGCTGAAACTGAAAATAAATCAATTATAAATTATGAAGCCGGCGATGCTATTTTAGCCGGGGATCATGTTGACCCTGCAAAAGCTGCGGGTGAATATATACTCACATCTCAATCCAATTCGTCGTTTGTAGCGAATAATTACATTGATCTTGAATCAGGTTTTCATGCAGAGAACGGAAGCGTTTTTACTGCTTTAATCCAACCTGTATCAATCCCAACCTGTACACCAAATCCTCCACTTAGAAGAGGTCTTTCCGAACAAGCCATCGCAACTGAAAATAAAACTATTCAGCCAGCTATCAATCTGGTTTCTACTCCAAATCCATTTGTATCGGATTGTTATTTTATATTTTCAATTGAAGAGCAATCGGAAGTTTCACTTAGTTTATACAATTCTAATGGAGCTGAAATAGCTAGTATCTCCAATCATAAAATATTAGTAAAAGGAAAATATAACTATCATTTCACTGGTGAAAATTTAAGTTCCGGACTCTATTTGGCAAAATTGCTAGTCAATAGTAAACAGAAAATAATTAAACTCATAAAGGAGTGAATTGAAAATTCTCTTGAAAGAATGTAGGCTCAAAAACGGCAGTTGATAAGGTCTTCAGACCAATACCGATTCGCCTACCTGCTGGCGTACAGCATTTTTTATTGCCGCTACATCGTAATGGCATTCGGCATAAAGTTCTTTCTGCTCGCCGTGTTCAATAAATTTATCCGGAATCCCGAGACGTTGAATAGCGGCAGAATATCCATGATCAAGCATGAACTCCGCAACAGCGGAACCAAATCCGCCCATGATACAACCGTCTTCTACCGTGATAATTTTTTTGAATCTTGAAAAAATATCGTGCAACAATTCCGCATCGAGTGGTTTTACAAATCGCATGTCGTAATGAGCAGGGAAAAATCCTTCTTTGGAAAGTTCATCACATGCTTTCACCGCAAAATTTCCGGGATGGCCAATTGTTAAAATTGCTACTTCTTCTCCATCACGTACCATGCGTCCTTTTCCAATTGGAATTTCCTGGAAAGGTTTTCTCCAGTCGACCATAACGCCATTGCCTCTCGGGTAGCGTATAGAAAAAGGCGCCGCGGTTTTTTCGAGTTGCGCGGTGTACATGAGATTGCGCAACTCTTCTTCATTCATCGGTGCGGAAACGATCATGTTCGGAATGCAACGGAAAAACGCGAGATCAAATGCTCCGTGATGTGTAGGGCCATCCGCTCCGGCAAGTCCACCACGATCCAGACAAAATACAACGTGCAGATTTTGCAAAGCGACATCGTGTACCACCTGGTCGTAACCGCGTTGCATGAAAGAAGAATAAATATTGCAGAATGGAATTAGTCCCTGTGTAGCGAGACCCGCGGAAAAAGTCACCGCATGTTGTTCCGCGATACCCACGTCAAACGCGCGATCCGGCATGGCTTTCATCATGATGTTTAAAGAACATCCGGATGGCATGGCAGGAGTGATTCCGACAATCTTTGGATTTTTTTCCGCCAACTCTACGATAGTATGTCCGAAAACATCCTGGTATTTCGGAGGTTGCGGAGCATCTACCTGTGGCTTATATATTTCACCTGAAATTTTATCAAACAATCCGGGAGAGTGCCATTTGGTCTGATCCTTCTCGGCGAGTTCGTATCCTTTTCCTTTTACGGTAAGACAATGCAAAATTTTCGGACCCGGAATGTCTTTCAGATCGTTCATGATTTTCACCAGACGATTCACATCGTGACCATCCACCGGACCGAAATAACGGAAACGCAATGACTCGAACAAGTTACTTTGTTTGAGCAATGTTGTTTTGACAGCGTTCTCAACTTTGGAAGCTATCTCCTGTGCATTCGGACCGAACTTGCTGATCTTTCCGAGTAATCGCCACACTTCATCCTTCATTTTATTGTAGGTATGCGATGTGGTAATATCGGTGAGGTATTCTTTCAAAGCACCGACATTCGGATCGATGCTCATGCAATTGTCGTTGAGAACAACCAGCAGGTTTGAATTTTCGACACCGGCATGATTGAGTGCTTCAAAAGCCATCCCGGCTGTCATGGCCCCGTCACCAATCACTGCAATGTGCTGACGGTCATTTTCGCCTTTTAAGCGGGAGGCAACAGCCATGCCCAGGGTTGCAGAAATGGAAGTGGACGAATGGCCTACGCCAAAGGTGTCGTATTCACTTTCGTTCCGCTTCGGAAAACCACTGATTCCTTTGTAAACACGGTTAGTATGGAAAATTTCCCTTCTTCCGGTCAGTATTTTGTGTCCATATGCCTGATGTCCAACATCCCAGACCAGCTGATCATAGGGTGTATTGAACACATAATGAAGTGCAACGGTCAATTCAATAACACCCAGGGAAGCCCCAAAATGGCCTCCATTTACAGAAACAACATCAATAATAAAATCCCGGAGATCCTTGCACACAAAAGGAAGTTCACTTTCCTGCATTTTGCGCAAATCTTCGGGATAATTGATCTTTTTCAGCAGATTACCCGGCTTTATTTCCATCTTTATTAAGCTGATACAAATATACAAAGAATAAGGGAGATATCAGGACAGCAAGGGTTTAGGAGCTTCTCGGGCAATAACCCGGTAATCTGAGGTTCCGTTTTAGCTCTGAGAATAACAAGTCAAAGCCAATTTGGTTTTATTATACCGTTTAATCTTCGTTTTTTTGCCAACGGAACAAGGAGCCGGAAATTGAATTTCAAACGAATTCTCAATGCGGTTCCGGACAATTTCTGATAGTTCCTAGTGTCTTTGGGCAAACCCAATTCAAATACAATTAAGAAAAATGAAACCAATTCGGGTAATTGATCTGCTTCGTTCGCAAGAGACCGGGAAACCGACAGAAGTAAGGGGCTGGGTACGCACGAAGCGCGGCAATAAACAAATCGCATTTATCGCAGTAAACGATGGCTCCGTTATCCACTCGATTCAGGTAGTTGCAGAGCTCTCGAAGTTCGGCGAAGAACTGATGAAGCAAATCACCACGGGAGCATGCATTCATGTAAAAGGGACACTCGTTGCTTCTCAGGGAAGCGGACAAGCTGTAGAAATTCAGGCATCTGAAATCATTTTGCTCGGTGGAGCAGACGAAACTTTTCCATTGCAAAAGAAAGGTCATTCGATGGAGTTCCTTCGCGAGATTGCGCATTTGCGTCCGCGTACGAATACGTTCGGTGCTGTTTTGCGCATGCGTCATCACATGGCGTTTGCGATCCACAAGTATTTTAACGACAGAGGATTTTTCTATTTGCATTCTCCTGTGATTACAGGTTCGGATGCAGAAGGTGCAGGAGAAATGTTCCAGGTCACAACATTGGATCTGAACAATCCTCCACGCAGCGAAGACGGATCAATTAATTTCAAAGAAGATTTTTTTGGCAAGGCGACCAATCTCACTGTATCCGGACAACTCGAAGGAGAACTGGCAGCGATGGCATTGGGTAATGTGTACACCTTTGGTCCTACTTTCCGTGCGGAAAATTCAAATACACCACGACATCTCGCGGAGTTCTGGATGATAGAACCTGAAATGGCTTTCTACGATATCCAGGATAACATGGATCTCGCTGAAGATTTTCTGAAATATCTCATCCAATATGCTTTGGATAATTGCAAAGACGATCTGGAATTCCTCAACAACATGTACGATAAGGAACTTGTTGGTCGTTTGCAATTTGTTGTATCGAATCCATTCGAAAGACTAACGTACACTAAAGCGGTTGAGATCCTGATGAATTCAGGAAAGAAATTCGAGTTCCCTGTGAAATGGGGCACGGATTTACAAAAGGAGCATGAAAATTATCTCGTTGAACATTTCAAGAGGCCGGTGATTCTTACGGATTATCCAAAAGAAATCAAGGCATTCTACATGAAGCAAAACGACGATGGTAAAACAGTTCGCGCGATGGATGTATTGTTTCCGTGGATTGGTGAAATCATCGGAGGTTCGCAGCGTGAGGAGAATTATGAAAAGCTCATGTCACGCATCACTGAAATGCACATTCCTGAAAAAGATTTGTGGTGGTATCTCGATACGCGTAAATACGGCGCATGTGAGCATTCCGGATTTGGATTAGGCTTCGAACGCCTGATGCTTTTTGTTACCGGGATGACAAATATTCGGGATGTGATTCCTTTTCCGAGGACACCGAAGAACGCGGAATTTTAATGAAAGAGGGACGGGGGACGAGGGGCGGGGGACGAGTGACGTCCCCCGCCCCTCGTCCCTTTTCCTAAAATTTGAATCGGACAGTCAATCCCATATCCAGCCATTCCGGGCCGGGGTTTAACAATCCATAGTATGGATTTACATCGATGCCTACCGTTACAGGAACGCGGCGGGAATTGTACTCCAATCCAAACTGAGCATCTATGCCTGCATTCAGAGCATTGTGATGATAATATTCCGGCTCGCCGTTTTTGATGCGGTAATAATTGTCTTTGAACAAACCAAAATGTCCACCGATACCGATAACCACATCCACCGGGATCTGAAGTTTTGAATCCATAATGGGAAGTTGTTTGACAAAGAAAGCTTTTCCCATGTAACCACTGTTTGCTTCACGTGTAATGGTTCCCCAAATTTCAAATCCGACATTTCCGCGGGCGTCAAAGAAATGCTTGAGGCTGGCGCCTGTCGCAAATTTACCGACCCGGGCACCGAAACTAGTGACATAATCCGCTTTTACCATTTGTGTGGTGAGAATATTGACAATTACAAAAAGAAATAAAAAAATCTTTTTCATGATAATGTGTGTTTTACTTATATGCAACGATGATACGCTGTAATGAACACGCATGGCAGAAAAAAGAGGCCTGCATCTTACAGTTTGATTGTTTTTACTTTCGAAACACAATTCCATATAACAAATGCCGAGGGCTATCCCTGCCAGTGAGGATGAAAGTGTGAAATTCAGAAATTGCAGTCTGTTTTCAACCCTTTCGAATATGTGCTAAATACAGGAAAAATGCCACTTCAGCACATTATTTCCCGACAACTACTGATTGTGATCATTTAATTTTTTTAATACATGCTTTATCTTTAAAGCAATATTCAATAGCAAAATCCATGATAAAGAAAATATTGTGTCCAACAGATTTTTCGGGAGTTTCAAGCAATGCCATTGAATTTGCGGCGAAACTTGCCCAGCGGACAAATTCAACGCTGACTTTAGTGCATGTTCAACCCGTGGCAATCGGAGAGGGAATTAATCTCTTTGCCGGTGGCGACCGCGAATCTGTTGCCGAAGCTAAACTGGCCACAAAGCAACTCGAGGATATTTGCCTGGAACTGAACCGGACATTTAAAATTTCATGTACTCATGAGATTATTGCCTCATCACTGGAATCTTTTGAAAATGTTATTGCCGCAGAGTCCCCGAAATATGATTTGACAGTCATTGGCACCAATGGAGCCGATACCATCAACCAGTTCTATTTCGGGAGCCACAGTTACCGTGTCGCTAAAAAGGAGACAGGATGTGTAATTATTGTGCCGGAAAACTGCTCCTTTTCCGGCATCGAAAACCTGGCCTTTGCTTCCGATTGTACGAACCCGGAACAGATGGGCTTCCGGCAATTGAAAGTATTTACGGACCTCTTTAATCCCGAACTCCGCGTACTCTATATCAGCGAGAAAGACAATCCGGAAGCCAAAAGTATTTATTCAACTTTCTGCAATCTTGTTGGCGAAGCGCTGAACTACGAGAACAACATTATTTTCGAAAGGATAATTTTTGAAAACGAAGCAGAAGCCATCGGAAAATTCATGGAAAAAACAAATGCGGAGATACTGGCCTTGTACATGGAAGACCGTAGTTTATTATTCAAAACGTTCCATGAGGATGTCATTAAAAAGCTGACCTCCTATGCTGACTTTCCGATTTTAATTTTTCATGAATAGGGATTCCTGAACCATTTCTGCACTGCCAATAACCATTAATTGAATATCCAGTAATCCGCCAAGGAGTACCAGAACTCGGATCATCCCATTGATTATCCCGTGCTTGAGAAGAGCTTCCCTGATCGGTAGCTGTTGCAGCAAACCCAGAAAGACCATAATTAACACCTTTATTACAATCAACACTAGTATTACAACATACACTCAAAACTAAAAATAATTGAACCATTAACTTTGAACTTCGAACATCAAACCCCTCTGCCTTCCGAAAAAATCACCTCCAGCAATGTTTGCCCAACGGCTTTTAAAGTGTTGCGATCAATGATTTCCATGTTGTCACGATGCGTATGCCAGTGCGAACCGAAACCACTGCGTGTTGAAGGATTGGAATGAATGATGTCGATGGAAGGAATGTTGATGCGGTTCACATACACATGATCATCGGTCACAAAACCGGATTCCTGGTAGAGAAAATAATCACTGTAACCAAGACGGGCTGCAGTCTTCCAGACTTTATCAATTACAAATTGCGCATACTGTTTTGAAAATCCTTCCATCCGGAATTGAGCGCCTTTGGCACCAACCATGTCGAGAAGGATGCCGTAGTCAGCTGTATAACCGGGAATGTGTGGTGTCTTTGCCCAGAATTGCGTACCAAGCGCGTAGGAATCCTCGCTCTCTTCTCCGCCGTCCTTTTTTCCCCAGTCTTCCGCATCAAAGCAGATCATGTCTATACCAACCGCAGGTGATTGAATGGAAAGCAGACGGGCAATTTCCAATAACACGCCCACGCCACTTCCGGCATCATCTGCACCCATGATCGGTTCATTGGTTCGGGCTGTATCCTGGTCGGCCCAGGGACGTGTGTCCCAATGTGCGAACAGGAGCACACGCGATTTGCTCTGTGGATTGAAAGAAGCGATGATATTTTTGATATTCAGTTTTACTCCATCGAATGTTGTGACGACACCGGTTTGAACAGTGACACTTGAAGTATACGTTTTAAATTTTTTCTCAAGAAATTCTGCACAGGCCGCATGCGCTTTTGTGCCCGGAACACGCGGACCAAAATCGCATTGGGCTTTTACGAAAGCGTAAGCAGAATCGGCGTTAAAGGTTGGCGCGATGACAGTTGGTTGAGTTACGGTTGTTGTAGTTGGCTGTGGTTTCTTTTGATCATTACAAGATAAAATGAGACCCAGAATTGTACTCAGGAAAAATATTTCACGCAAAGGGCGCAAAGATGAACGCAAAGAGTGTTTGGTCATTTTCATGAATGCAGTGCTTTTAATCTTTGGTCCAGGAGGTGGTGCCGTCTTTTTCGTCTTTGATTTTGAAACCGAGCGCTGCAAGTTCGTCACGGATTTTATCGGACGTTGCAAAATCCTTTTTTGTTTTTGCTTCCGCACGTACGCGCAATACCATTTGCATGACTCCGTCGAGATCTCCTTTGTCTTGTTGTTGTTCGGCTTTCAGTCCAAGGATTTTAAAGACAAAATCATCATAAGTTTGTTTCAGGATATCAAGATCTTCCGCCGTGATCGTTTCCGTTCCCGCATTTGCAGAATTGATGATGCGGACTGCTTCAAACAATTGTGCTATCGTGATCGCCGTATTGAAATCATCCAGCATCGCGTCGTAGCATGCCTGACGAAGAGCTTTGATATCACTTGTTGAAGAGGATCCGGGTTTAATTTTATGAAGTACTTCGTGAGCGTTAAGCAATCGGATCAATCCTTTTTCCGCGCCTTTCAATCCTTCGTTTGAAAAATCCAATGTGCTACGGTAATGCGCCTGCAGGACGAAGAAACGAATCGTCATCGCGGAATACGACTGCTCAAGCAGTTTGTGCGAACCGTTGAAAAACTCTTCGAGATTGATAAAGTTTCCAAGCGATTTTCCCATCTTCTGTCCGTTGATGGTAATCATGTTGTTGTGCATCCAATACCGGACAGGGGCCTTACCACAAGCACCTTTACTCTGAGCAATTTCACTTTCGTGGTGAGGGAACAAAAGATCCATTCCGCCTCCGTGAATATCGAATGTTTCGCCAAGATATTTTGTACTCATCGCGGAACATTCAATGTGCCAGCCGGGAAAACCATCGCTCCAGGGCGAAGGCCAGCGCATGATGTGTTCCGGTGAAGCTTTTTTCCACAATGCAAAATCTGCCGGATTGCGTTTCTCTTCCTGTCCTTCGAGTTCGCGGCGCTCGTTGCCGGCGCCGGCGATCAGGTCTTCGATAATTCTTCCGCTCAGTTTTCCGTAATCGTGGGTTTTGCTGTATTTCAAGACATCAAAATAGACGGAGCCATTGGATTCATAAGCCCAGCCATTTTTGATGATCTCTTCGATCATGGTAATTTGCTCGATGATGTGTCCGGATGCACGCGGCTCGATACTGACATTTCTGTTGTTCAGCGCGCGCATCGCTTCGTGGAATTTTTCTGTATAGAGCTCCACGATTTCCATCGGCTCCAGCTTTTCTATTCTTGCTTTCTTCGCGATTTTATCTTCGCCTTCGTCTGCATCATTTTCAAGGTGACCAACATCGGTGATGTTGCGTACATAGCGAACTTTGTAACCGAGATGTTCCAGAAAACGATTCACCACATCAAAAGTGATATACGGGCGTGCATGTCCAAGATGTGGTTGTCCGTATACAGTTGGTCCGCACACATACATACCCACAAAGCCCGGAACCATCGGAGCGAATTCTTCTTTTTTTCGAGTGAGGGAATTGTAGATGTATAGCGGTGAGGGGTTCATGATTGAATAATTCGGTATTAGTTATTGGTTAATGGTTAATGGTTAATGGTAATAAGTTAGAAATTTCCGGGTTGGGGCAAGGGAATTAGAATTAGAATCAGGATTTGAATTTACGGCTAATCTAATAATTAAAAAAAGGTCAACTCATAATTCATAACTCATAATTCAAAACTTCGTTTCCTGGCAAGTTTAATGGGGGAAATTAAAATATCGCAGACAGGAATTTAAAAGCAGGCAGAGAATTAATGTTCCACCATTTGCTGAATGTGTTCGAGCATATCCTTCGTCATTTTAGCGAGATCGTATTCGTGTTGCCATCCCCAATCAGCACGAGCGACGGAATCGTCGATACTTTGTGGCCAGGAGTCGGCATATTGTTGTCGGACATCCGGCTTGTAGCTGATTTTAAAGTCGGGAATGTGTTTACAAATTTCATCCGCGAGCTGTTGCGGTGTGAAGCTCATGGAAGCGATATTGTAACTACTCCGTACTTTCACGCGTGATGAATCTACACCCATGAGTCCTATTGTCGCGTTCAAGGCATCGTGCATGTACATCATCGGCAATGCCGTATTCTCGGAAAGAAAACTTTCGTAGGTTTTGTTTTTCAGCGCTTCGTGGAAAATATGAACGGCATAATCTGTTGTGCCACCACCCGGCTCCGTTTTGTATCCGATCAAACCAGGATATCGAATGCTGCGCACATCCACTCCAAATTTCTGGAAATAATATTCGCACCAGCGTTCACCTGCAAGTTTGCTGATTCCATACACAGTACTCGGTTCTGTAATGGTGAATTGAGGTGTATTTACTTTTGGTGTGGATGGGCCAAAAACCGCGATGGAGCTGGGCCAAAAGAGTTTGAACTTTTCTTCTTTGGCCATTTCAAGAGTTCCAAGAAGTCCTTCCATGTTCAGTTTCCAGGCCGACTTAATTTTTTGTTCAGCCGTTGCTGACAAGAGTGCGGCAAGGAGATACACCTGTTTCACATTATTTTTCTTCACCACTTCCAGAACTTTCGGAAAGTCCAGCACGTCAAGCTGCACAAACGGGCCTCCGTCACGAAGCTCAGGACTCGGCTCCTTGATGTCCGTAGCAATGACATTGGAAGAACCATTGATTCTTCGCAATTCTTCAACTAATTCCGAACCGATCTGGCCCTTGGCGCCGATGACGAGAATGCTTTCTTTCATGGGAAATGTGAGTGAATAAGACAAAAGTAAGGATTTCTTGTGAATGAGACGAGGAGCAGGGGGATAGTCGGGAGTCGGGAGTCGGGAGTCAGGAGTCGGGAGTCGGTAAAGGGGGGCTGGGGTAAGCAATCGAAAAGCCTCTCCACCATGGACTACCAGCTACAGACTATAGACTACCGACTAAATCCTTATCCTTGTACCTGGTTTCCAAAAGAATCCCCAGCCTGAATTCATGCGCAAATTCTTTCCCTTTCTACTACTGATTCCGCTTTTATTCGTTAGTGTTCCAAATGCACACGATTGGGGTGATGATTTTGCTCAGTACATGATTCAGGCAAAAAACATTACCGAGGGAAAAGCACAAACAGAGAACAGACTTGTTTTCGATGCTGTTGCCGGTCCGTTTGCGGTGCAGGCATATCCGGTAGGTTTTCCGCTGATGCTGGCTCCGTTGATTGCTGCATACGGACTGCAAATCAAACCCTTACTTTTTATGGAAACACTTTCCCTTTTGGTTTTGGCGGGTTTGAGTTTCTTTTATTTCAGGCATTATTTTTCCCTCGTACTTTCCGCTTTCATGGTTCTGTTGTTTGTTTACAATCCTTTCACACTGGACCTCAAATCGCAGGTACTTGCGGAAATACCATTCACGCTGGTGCTTTTTGGCATCCTTCACATTTTAAAAAATCAAAAAACGAGCAGAAGAAACCTGGTAATGACGGGGCTCTTGCTTGGCCTGCTCGTGTCCATACGCATTACCGGGTTGCTTCTGGTCCCGGCATTTTTACTGCAGTTATTTTTTCAAAAGGGAAAAACAGAAAAGGAATCCGGCGCATCGCTCAGTTTTAAAAATCTGCTCTCCATTATTGTCCCCGCTCTGTGTATTTTCATTTTACTGAATTCCATTTTACTCCCTGTACCACTCAAACACTTCTTCGGATTTTATTCTGCTGCGGTTGCTGTGCATGGTGTGAACCCGTTGGAAAATCTGGATTACTACATCGGACAGATCAGTCAGCTCTTCATTTTTCCCATACCAGCCCTTTCAGTATGGAAATACCTGGTTCTGCTGCTGTTGATCATCGGCTGGATAAGCAGTATTCAAAAAGAGAAATCATTCAGCCATTGGTTTGCATTGCTTTACCTGGCCACACTATTGTTCTACCCTTATACATCGGGAGGATTCCGCTTTCTCTTTCCCGTTTTTCCATTTCTAATCGTGTATTTTTTCAACGGACTGAAGAAAATTTCTGATCGGATCCACCTGAAAAAAGAAACCTACCTGATGCTACCAGTTGCGCTACTCCTGATGTTCTTCCCGGCAAGCCTGTTCGTTGTCAATTTCACCGGCCCCCCGGCAGAAATTTCCGGTCCTCAATCGGGGCCATCGAAGGAGCTGTTTACCTACATCCATGAATTTACACCGGCTGACGCTGTGCTTGTGTTTCCAAAAGCCAGAGCCATGGCATTGTACGGTGAGCGTTCTGTCACGTATCGGCTGGAGTACCTGACCGCTGCAGAGAACGATGCTTTGTTTGAGAAATTGAATGTCGCCTACCTGGTACTTCCTGTCAATCCCCGAAAATACAACCTGAACGATCCGGCTTTGAATACATACTTCTCCGTGAACCGGGACAGGTATGCCCTTGCATGGAGAAACGATGCGTTTGAAGTTTACCAGCGCCACTAAAACCTTCAGGGTTATCCACAATTCATCCCTGAAATTCCGTTCCAACGCATAACAAGGAAAGGATCGGAATTTCCTAATTTAACCGCCTGAGAATTTGATGACCCGCCTCTCCTCATGAGCCTGAAAAAAAAGTTAAATGTATTGATTGGTGAAGATCTTGTATTCGGTGACATCATCTTCCTTCCGATTTTCGTTGCGCTTTATTTTACCTATCTGTTCTTTCACAACAGCACATTCCCGCTGGAACAATTTCATGGACGCTCAATTTCTCTTGCTACTTCGGAAGGGATAGACATTGTGCAACGTGTAAGTTCGTACTACCGTGGAATCGCCGTGTTCTTTGTACTGGCCGTTGCTTTCTGTTACAGCATGCTTCGCTTCCGGAAAAATATAAGCCTGAGCGATCTTCGTCTGTTCAATCTCATTTCTGTTGCCGGAACCTGCCTGATGTTTTTCAAGCTCATGGGAGCTTCCGTTGAAACGTCACTGCATCTTGTGATCTCCCTGTTGTTTGCGACATTCACCGGCATCGTTGGAAAGCGAATCCTGAACTGGAAAGAAAAGGAGGAGGGTGAATACCTGATCGTCTTCGGCTGGCTTTTTCTGATTTCGGTTATCCTCTACTTCCTGCAATGGCATTTATTGCAGTTGTTTTCGGGCTTCTACATCCATTCCATTCCCGATTTTACCGGCGTGGTCACTGCAGGATTTCTGATCATCTACTTTATTATTTCCAATAAATACACATTCACATCATCCGGTGTATCCCGCATGATCAGAATTTCCCGGCCGTTGATTTTTATTCCTCTGTTTTCCCTCCTTGCTTTTGAGATCAGCATGATCCTGAATCAACGGGGAATTTTCACCGGGCCAGGTCCCCTGTTCATTGCAGGACTGTTGTACCTGTCCTTTCGCATTTTCCGGTTATCAAAAAATACTTCCTTGCGCGTTCCGGACTCTGAAGCATTGCTGGGCTCCTCCTGGGTTCCATGGATTCTTGCCGGGATTACAGGCCTGATTTTATACAAACCTGTAGTAGCGCCTGAAATTGACTGGTTTGAAGACGGCAACAGGATTCTTCCCCTCCAACAATGGTTTGATTTCGGAAAAATTCCTTTCCTCGACACATTCAGTTCGCATGCTCTTTCCGATTGGGGCTGGGGAGCTTTGTATTCGCTGCTCAACGGAGCAGATCCCCTGGGCGGATTTGTGTACAGTTTCCTGATGGCTGCCATCATCACTGTCCTCGTGTACACGCTTGTCCTTCGTATCAGTGGCAGCATTGTCCTCGCGGTTTTTGTCGTATTTTTTTATCCCTATTCCGATTTCCTTATTCCTTCCTATTATCAATTGGTACCGCTTACTGTATTGTTGCTGTTGAATCTTTACCACAAACAAACAACGAAAAATTATTTATCGTATTTCTCCCTGCTGTTCTTCATGATGGTCTGGAGAATTGATTTGGGAATTTCAAATTTCATTGCAGGAATCAGCGGATTGGCACTCCTTTGGTTTGTCCTTCCGGATTTTGTGACAGACTGGAAATCTGTACGAAAAGGATTTGTATGGTTTGCAGCCGGCGCACTGGTGCTTTTCTTTGCAGCGCTCCTGATCCGGGGTCCGTCCTTATTGTTCGAACGAATCGGAGAAATGCTGGGGTACCTCTCGTCACTGCAGGCTTACGGACTGAAGGATCTTACTTCCGCCAAGGATATGAAGTATTACAACCTTTACTTCGTCATGCCTGCTGCAGTCGCCATTGTCGCGGGTTATGCTTTTTTCAGAATGTTGCGAAAAACGAATCCTTCATCACGCGAATCAATTATTTCCATTGCCATTCTTTTTCTCAGTATATTTTACTTCAGCAATTTACAACGTGGCCTTGTCCGCCACACGCTTGCAGAACAATGGGACGCTGCACTTACTTCTTATGGCTTCTTCATTCTGGTTTGTCCTTTCCTCTACCCAAACAGAAAAAATTCATCTGCTGCCATTCAATTCTTCGGGTTCTTTGTGCTGGCAACCGTGATCACGGCAAACTACAAACTAAACAGCCCTGAAACCGACAGGAACAATCTCTATCATGAAGTTTCACAATTTGTGCAACGTCCGTTGCCTGTGACCACAAACGGAAAAACCGACAGGACGATTGAAAACGCAAACTACAAATCCGGTAGCTATGGAGATCTGGATCTCTGGATGAAACAACACCTTTCCGGTTCTTCAACCTTCCTGGATTTCAGCAACACGCCGATGTTGTATTATTTCCTCAACAGAAAAACGCCGAATTACCTCTGCCAGATTCCGCACACGGCACACAATGACGAGATGCAGGATCGCCTCCTCAACGGACTTTCTGAATACAATCTTCCAGTAGTCCTTTTTTCAAACTATCCGGTTACCTATTGGGATCAGCTTGACGGAATTCCGAATAGCATGCGGCATTATAAAATCAGCGAATACATTTATAAAAATTATACCCCTTATGCCGTGATCAATCATCATTCCGTTTGGGTAAAAAAAGGAGAGAAATTTCCTCCCCTGAAGGTCAGCACAAAAATCAACTACAATGATCTCAAAAATCTGACACTGCACGGCGCAGTGCTGACAGACAGTATTTCGCTCCGTATAACAGGAGCTCCGGCGGAATTGGACAACATTCTGAAGGAGCCGGTTCATTTGGATTCATCCAAAAAATATTTCGTGTACTTCAACGGCTGGTTTGAAAACCAGGGGACAATCGCATTTGTTCCCAACTTCAACAATTCAGGATTTGACATGGGCCGCCGATCAGAGTCCCGGGTGTACAGCGGGCCGTCGAAAGCATTTTTTCTGATTGAGCCCCGTCCCGGTGAAACGGAACTCAGCGGATTGAAAATTATCCTGCCGAAAGATGGCTCCATGAGCCTTGCATCTTTGCAATTGAATGCATGCGACATCGTTCCCGACCTGGTTTCAGAATTGCCTGTTGAATATGCTCTCAAAAACATCCCTTACATCTGGGGACAATACGATGATGCCTGGAAACAGGGCCGTATCGGGGCGCCTTTGTCATTATTGAAAGAAACAACGACACTGAACAACGGGCAGGGTGTGATGCTTTCCATTCCTGCACATCATCCGGATTCGGAATATACTTACATACGCTTGTCAGCAAGAGCAAAATCGGACAACACCACCGACATGATCCTGCGGTTTGGGAAAGACCACGAAACGCAGGGAAGTTATATATTTACAATTCGTCCTTCCGGAACTCAGGAAGACTACCTTGTACGAATGAGTACACTGTACAACTGGACCAGGAAAGATCACACCTGGATTACTTTGTATGCGATGAACGGTGATGCGGAAATTGAAATTGTTGAGTTGCGGAAGGGCGAACAATGAGTATGAACACAAGCACAAAAGTCATCCTGGATGCCTGGATCGGCAGGCTGGGCGTATTCGGCCTCAACATTGCGGCCAGGGTCCTGGGAAAATTCATGAATATCGATCATTCCCTCGAAAAGATTCCGGAGAAAATTGTCGTATGTAAATTTCTCGGTATGGGGAGTATTATTCAGGCGACCCCGCTGCTTCAGACCCTTCATAAAAGTTTTCCAGGCGCTAAAATTTATTTCGTCACAGCGAAGGCCAATGCAGCGTTGATGAAATCGGTCAGCCTCGTCAATGAAACTCTGATTATTGACGACAGCGGAATTGCTTCACTCCTCTCCGGAACCTGGACCCTGTTGTTGCGCTTGTGGAAAATAAAACCGGATCTCTACATCGACCTCGAAACGTATTCCTATTACAGTACCGCTGTCGCTACGATGAGTTGTGCGCAAAACCGGTTCGGATTTTATCGGGCAGAAAGAAATATCCGCATGGGTGTTTACACCCACATGATGTTCTTCAATGCGCGTGCGCCGATAGCTCAATCCTACCTTCAGATGGCCCGGTTGGCCGGTTGCAGGGAAATTGTCAGTGATCTCTACCCATTCCCGGTGAGCGAGGCGGCCAAATCCGGTTTCCGGAATAAGACGGAGGACCTTTTCGGAAAAACGCTTTCTTCCTTTGTTGCCATCAACCCCAACGCATCCGACTTACGCATCGAACGCAGATGGCCCAAAGAAAATGTGATTGCGCTGATCGAACAAATCCGTCAGAGATTTCCGGAATATTCTATCCTTCTTATCGGTGCCGGTAACGAAAAACCCTGGGTGGACAGCGTTTGTGACGGCCTGTCGGAAGCCGCCAAACAGAACGTTTTCAATACCGCAGGACATTTTACAATACAGGAACTTTTTGCCTTGCTCAGTGAAGCCAGGCTGTTGATCACGAACGATACAGGACCAATGCACATGTCCTTTTCCCTTCGGAAACCAACCGTTTGTCTTTTTGGACCCGCATCCCCCACGCAGTATGGACAAAATTCCAATGCATTTGGTATTTATAAAAATATCTATTGCAGTCCTTGTGTACATGATTTTCTGAGTCCACCCTGCAGGGGCGACAACCAGTGCATGAAACTCATCACGGTCAAAGAAGTCGCGGAATTGTGTGAAAAGGTTCTGACGAATGATTCCATTACACCGGATTCATTTCTGGATTCCGGCATCCGGTTCACGAAGGAGAATGGACATGGTTCCCTCGGAATTGTACAACGTGCTTAATCCCGCAGTATCGGATCCGTTCCGGTTTACACTTTTCAGACGAAACGCCGGCTGATCAATTCATCAGAAATTCCTGTTTTACACGATCAGAAAAAGGGCAAATCCTTCTATTCAGTGTATTTAAACATTGAAAAATGGGAATTATACCACTCCTGGTCAGGTTCACGAAATGAAAATTCGCAGCGCAAGAAAATCGAACACAGGTTTACATTCATTTTTTCGGAATCCCGTGTTGATTTGATAGAATGAGGAGCCAAAAACTTTAGTAATTTTGGGATGATTCACCAGTCCGGAACAATAAACAGCACTTCCTGGCGTTACCAGAATTCCTCCCGAATACCTATGAAGAAACCCTGTCTTTCCGTTTTCCTTCTCCTGTCAGTGCTTAGTGCCGGATTTACTTTTTCGCTTTCCGCACAAACCAATCCTCCGGTTGCGATCGGGCAATGGAGGGAACACATTCCCTATAACCGGGCTATCAGCCTGGCTGATACTCCGGATAAAATTTATTGCGCCAGTGTTTTCGGGTTGTACAGTTATCATAAATCCGACGGTGAACTCAACTTGTATTCCAGGCTGAACGGACTTTCGGATTATGAAATCGCCAAGATCCGGTACAATGCAGATAAAAAAATCCTTTTCATCGCATACCAGTCTTCCAACATAGACCTCATTCTCCAGGATAACAGCATTGTCAACCTGAGTGACATTAAAAGAAAAAATATTATCGGCGGAAAAAAGATTAACGATGTCCTTTTTATCGGCAATAAGGCAATGGTCTGTTGTGAATTTGGAATTGTTGTTGTCGACCTTGACCGTCTGGAAATCCAGGACACGTATTACATCGGGCTCAATGGCAAGTCGGTAAATGTACAGGGATTATCAACAGACGGCACTTCTTTCATGGCTGCCTGTGACAGTGGAATTTACAAAGCGACAATCACGGATCCGAATATTTTCAATTATACCGCATGGACAAAAGACAACCAGATTTCTGATCCTGATGCTAACTATACATCCACCACCTCCTTGCAGGGGAAATTCTTTGTTGTGAAAACAAATGATGCTTACGACAAGGACTCCCTGTTTGTGTATAACAATGGAACATGGCAGCCATTCCTTGCCGACGGCCTCGAAGGCGCCACAATTGATTCATACAACAACCTCCTGCTCTACCGAACCTATTTTAAAATTGGCGCGTACGATGCTTCCGGGACATTGGTACAAAGTGTGAACAATTATTTTTACACAAACGCACGTCTGAACAGTGGATTCTATGATCAGGCCTCAAATGTTTTCTGGGTGGCCGACTACAACAACGGATTGGTGCGGGTAACTTTTGCACCGAATAACGGCCAGGTAATTGTTCCAAACGGTCCGCAATCAGAAGCCAACTGGGCCATGGACAGCAAGAATGGCGATCTATGGGTAGCCTCCGGTTCTTTGAATGGCGATGCGCCCAATTACAACCAGGCCAATGGCTGTTATTTATTTTCCGAGAATTCATGGAAATCATTTAACAGAACTACCGATTCACTCTACAATGCTTATCTTTCCAATGGTTCGCCTTCCCTTGTTGCAGTGGCTGTTGATCCTTCCGATTCGAAACACGCCTTTATCGGTGGCTGGGGTGGAGGATTGCTGGAATACAGACGTGAAGGAGGAGTGCAGATCTACAACGAAAGTAACAGTGCACTTCATGCATACACCGGAAGGCCCGGATACATCATCACCGGGGGGCTCACCTTTGACAACGACAACAACCTTTGGGTTGCTTCGGGAGGGAGCCCGCAACCGCTTGCTGTCCGAAGATCCGACGGAAGCTGGGAATCCTTTGTAATCCCGTCCGCTGAGTTTACTTCCTTCGGCCTTTACCAGATCATCGTCGACGATTACAATCAAAAATGGATCATCGCAAAGGAAGGCGCAAGCACGGGACAAGGCATTGGCGTATTTACGGAAAATGATGCACAGAATCCGAATGACAATAGCTTCAAACGTTTGTATACCGATGTCGGCAAAGGAGGCTTACCGGATATGTTCGTGCGTGCAATGGCCAAAGACAAAGACGGAGCCATCTGGGTGGGAACAAACAAAGGCGTGGGCGTTTTTTATAATCCCGGCAATGTATTTTCAGGCAGTAATTTCGATGCACAAAAGATCATTATCCAGCAGGACGGATACAACCAGTATTTACTGGAATCCGAATTTGTCACCGCTGTGGTCGTTGACGGAGCCAACCGGAAATGGTTTGGAACATACAGTGGCGGAGCATTCCTGATGTCTGCCGACGGAACTAAACAACTCCTTCATTTTACTACCGATAATTCCCCACTACCCTCCAACAACATCAACGCCATTGCTGTTGACGACCGTACAGGCGAAGTGTTTTTCGGAACAGAAAAAGGAATTATCTCCTACCGCGGGGATGCAACGGAAGGAAAAGAGTATTGCGCCGACTACTACGTGTACCCCAACCCTGTCCGCCACGAATACACCGGTCCGATCGCAGTGCGCGGTCTTGTAGAAAATGCAGATGTGAAAATCGCAGACATCAGCGGCAATGTGGTTTATCATACCAAAGCCAACGGCGGACAAGCGATCTGGTATGGAACCAACTTCAATGGTGAACGCGTACAGACCGGCATTTACACTGTCTTCATTACTAACGAAGATGGTTCAGAGACCTGTACCACAAAAGTATTGCTGGCAAATTGAATCAGCAGTCTTCTGTAAATCCTCCGGAATCCGTCCGGGGGAATCAAAAGGCCTGCCTCTGAAATAAATCTACGTTTACCTGACACCTTTCACTCCATTTTCAGTGAACCCCAATGCTCCACAAAACCCGCGGCATCGTTCTTCACACTACCGATTATTCGGAAACGAGTATCGTGGCTAAAATTTATACCGAGCTGTTCGGATTGCAGTCCTATATCGTCAACAGTGTCCGGAAGAAAAATGCGAAAATAAAATCCAACGTCTTCCAGCCACTCACGCTGGTGGACCTTGTTGTATACCACAAGGAACGCGGAGGTTTACAGCGTGTTGCAGAGGTAAAACCAATGCCTGCGCTGCGAAACATTCCGTTCGATATCCGTAAAAGTTCGATGGCATTGTTTCTCGATGAGGTGCTTTATAAATCCATCCGGGAAGAAGAATGCAATCCATCGCTGTTTGAATTTATTTTTCACGCGGTTCAAATGCTGGACCTGCAAAGTCCGGCGAATGCAGACTTCCACCTTCTTTTTTTACTCCAATACAGTAAATATTTAGGCTTTTTTCCTGCCGTGAATTTTGATGAATCCCACTGTGTTTTCAATCTGCAGGAAGGCTATTTCCAGACGGACGTGCCATCTCATCCGTATTATATTCCTGCGGAAGCGAGTGCTTATTTCTTTCAACTGTTACAAGCCTTGCCGGATTTCAACACGAACCTGTTCATCCCTGTTGACATGAAACGGCAGCTGATTGAACGGATACTGGAATATTTCGAATTGCACCTCAGCGGTTTTTCCGGGGTCAAATCGCACCGTGTTCTTGAACAGATTTTCTTATAGTTCGCTTACAATTTCCTTCGCCTCTGTTTTCGAAAAACGCGAACGTATCCATCGCGGCAGGATGATGGCGCCAATAAAAAGGTAAGGATAATAACTCACAAGCCTCCACAAGAGGCCGAGCGATGCAGAAAGTCCTTTCGGAATAAACTCCCCGAGAAAATCAGAAAACATGAACTCCGCAAGACCGCTGCCACCGGGGGTTGGGCTGAAAAGAATGATAATTCCCATGATCACCTGCCGGGCGAAGACGATGAAATTTTCTACCGGAACATTGTGAAAAGCAAGGATGAGGCAATTGACAATCGTGTAACGTGCTGTCCAGGATGCAAATGTTCCTGCAAAGGAATTGAACCAGAATTTCCGGCTTTTGTTTTTCAATCCTTTGGATGCAATCACCAGCTGGTTACCAGTTTCAAGGGCACTGTGTTTCCACCGGCGGAGGACAGGAAGAGAAAACATTTTGATCAGCAGCCATTTTACAAATCGCGGATTGATGAACAATGCATAAGCGACAAAAACCTTGTACGCAAGAATGATAAAATAAACGATCCAGAACGAATAAAAAAATCCAGCTCCGATTTTATCTGTACTCAGCGTTTCAAGGTTGATGGTGGAAAACAACCTTTCTTTTCCGATAATAAAATAGACAAGCGGGGCCATGATGGCCAGAAACACACCATCCTGAAAAGATGAAAGCATCACCGCTGTGATGCTTTTCCCCATGTTCACTTTTTCCCGGTTGAGAATAAAAATGGCAAAGAAGAAACCGCCACCCAGCATCCCGGGCGCGAGTGCGGAAGAAAATTCCCACAGCATGATCACATTAAAAGAGTTCTTCCAGCTGATCTGGTCATCCGTAAGCGCACGGATTCGTATCATGTACGCTCCGTCGCGGACAACCATCATCAGCAAAGCCATCAATATCCAAAAGGAGGAACTCCAGCTCCAGGAAATCTGGGAAAATGCCTGGCTGTCGAAGTTTTTCAACAGGAGGTAGGTCGCTGCACCCAGCCCCAATGCAATCGGCAGGAAGATTCGTGATGGACGAAACGTCTTGAGGAGCTGCCTGCTATCGGGTTGCATAGGCCTTACATGTGCTTAAAGCATCTCGCCGTTGCTTTCGCTGAGCCAGAAATTGTTGAAGCCGATACCGAGAGTAATCCGGATGATTTGCTCCTGGAGCAATTCAAGGATTCCGAGGAAAGTAAAGATCGCCTGCACTTTATTCTGGCAGGCAAGAATGACATCCGCAAAAGGCAATTGTTCACGGCCGGCAATCATCTGGCGAACCATGACTTTTTGTTCAGAAATAGAATAGGGATATTGAACAACTTTGTGATGAACCTTATTTTTCTCATCATCAAAACGCTTCACTACTTTGTTGAAGGTATTCAACAACTGATACAGGTTCAAATTCAGCAGCTCTTCCGCATGAGAATTTTGCAAGGCAATCGTAGCCAGTTCGCGCTGGATATTTCCCCGCTCTGTTTTCATCGCCCGGTCGTCTTCCAGGATGCGCAGATCTTCACAAGCCGCTTTGTATTGTTTGTACAAAAGGAGACGCTGTACAAGATCCTGGCGCGGATCAATTTCATTGCCCTGTTCATCCAGTTCCGGACGCGGCAACAACATCTTCGCTTTGATACGCATCAGGGTTGCTGCTACCAGGATAAATTCTGATGCAACTTCAATATTGAACTCGTTCATCCTGTGCATGTACTCCAGGAAGTCGTTCGTGATCGTATGAATAGGAATATTGTGAATGTCGATCTCGTCACGCTCAATAAAAAATAAGAGCAAGTCAAATGGCCCTTCAAACTGGGGTAATTTTATTTCAAATTGTTTTTCCACGGAATTTTCGGCTTCTAAGGCCTCGAATTTACTTATTTTTTTTGGAATTCCCTGATTTATATTCTCTTGATTGTGAGGATAAAGGTCAGGCCAACCCGGACCTTACGGGCACTCCTTCTGTTGATGGATACTCTTCCGTGTTCAGGTGACATCCACAATCCCTGAGCAGCACAAACTGACAGGAATATTCCGGGATGTTTTTGAGAAGCAGATACTCGTTTTCAGATGACTTGGAAAATTTCATTTTAACGAAACGTGAACTGAATCCGACTCTCCGAAATTCATTCGTAAAATATTTCCGGCAATATTTTCTTACTATTTATGTCATTTTATTCCCAACCGGAAATTGCATTGATTTTTACCGGTTGAATTCCATTCCACAAAGGCTTCCTGAATTTCAAGATCGACATACATTCAATACATTGAACAACAGCAGATTGAATACGATCTCAAGGGAATAACTATAACACCCCAGGTACACCGGAGGTATCGAATGAAATTCATACGATACGAAAACACAGGTCACGAATTTTCCTCAACTATTTGGATATTCGAAAGTTGCTCCTATTTTTGCCCGCACCATTGAACACTTATCCCTTCTGAATTATTGCATTGTAATTTTGTTGTTTAAAATTTATGAATTAATAAAATTTTTATCCCCGTTGAATTTTAAAAACAACAAGGAATAAATTAAAAATTTAGTGGCCCGGCCCTGACCTGACAATAAAGTATCCCCGCTGCCAACACTTTACGATCGAATCGTTCTCAGAATATCTTGTTTCCGTTGCTCCCGAATAAATCATTTTAAAAATCTTTTTTTCATCATCCTATGAATTATTGCAAAACAATTCTCACCATTCTGCTGGCTGCACATTCCGGGTTTTCATTTGCCCAGGTTTTGCCTGAAGATGTTAAATACCATCGCAGCTCATTGTACACATTAATGATTGATGACAGTACCCGGATGCATGCCAGTGCAATTAAAGAAGCCTTTACTTCCTACCCGGTGCCCGACAAGTTCAACGATCACAATCTCAAGAACAGGATGATCAAATCGAAAGCAGTTGTCGAAGACCAAACCGTTCCGATCGCGCATTTTTTAAATACGAATGACATCGCAAAAAAACTCGTTGCAAAATGGTTTAACAGAAATGAAAAAGGCGCTTTCAACATGAATCTTGTTGCAGAACGCGGGTTCTACAACGCTTCTGAGATGGATGCTAATGTTGCAAAATTATCGAAACGCGGCCTTGCAATGTTGGCAGATGCCGGAGAAGAACTCATCCTGAATACCTTTGTACTCGTGAGTGATTTTAAATACATGTCACATGAAGAGTTAGTAAAAAAAGCCCGGAAAACGACAGCCGATATTAATAAAGCTGCCGGCCAATTAAAGTTGGGTGGTTTTCGGTTACCCGGTGTTGCGGATGCAGCGATGGATGTTTTTAAAAAAGGATACCTGGTATTAACCACTTCCTATCTGTATCGTCTGGAATGGAATGATTCCGTTGCTGCCGTATTTTATAATGATTATTGGACAGACAGCATCTCACTGGAATCGAAAAAGATTGCTGCTTATGATACTTCTTCTATTTTCAAATTCACCTATATCGGAAAAGAAGAAGCCTGGGCGGATTGGCCTTCGACTGTGTATTCGGGCAAATCGGAAGAGCAACTTATCGGGAAAGCAACCATCCAGGCTTTGGATGCAGTCATTGCCAAATTGCAGGACAAGCACGAAGAATTCCGTACGAAAACCCCGCTTCTTACAACCGAACCATTGTCTGCAAAAATCGGCCTGAAAGAAGGTCTGGAAGCCGGAGATATCTACCAAGTACTCGAGCTTACACAAAATGAAGACGGGAGAACTGCTTACAATAAGGTAGGAACCATTAAAGTGGATAAAAGCCAGATCTGGGATAACAGGTACATGGCGACAGGAGACTCCATCAACCCTGTTGACCGGACATTGTTCAAAAAAGTTGGCGGAAAAGACTTTTTTCCCGGAATGCTCATCAAACAAAAATAATACAGAAAAACAGACTTAATTATTCAGCAATCAATGTTAAAGAAAATCATATGAAAAAATTATCGGGAATCATCTTCATCATTTTTGCATTTGTCATGGCAGGACTACCAACAAAATCGGTCTATTCCCAGGCAAAAAAGAAAGCAAACAAGGACACCGAAGCCTGGAGGTATGAAGTGGAATGCGCAGGGGTAGGCAAAGAAGGAACGTACATGATTAAAGTATGGAGTTATTCCAAAAAACCTCAGGTAGCTATGGAGCAATGCAAAAAGAATGCAGTGCATGCAGTGATCTTCCAGGGATTTGCAGGAGGAGGCCAGGGATGTACGCCGCAAAAAGCACTGACCAGCAACCCGTCCCTGGAACAGGAAAAAGCGGACTACTTCGAAGAATTTTTTGCCGACGGTGGAAAATACATGAAGTATGTAAGTTCTGCCAAT
>DAORHY010000008.1:0-28531 GCA_035438225.1 Bacteroidia bacterium | reverse complement strand
AACAAAAGGCGGGGCAGGACTTGCAAATGCAACGATTCCTAATTTCAAGATACTCCCTGCAAGTGTGTTGATTTGCGGTGGCGGATCTGCTACCATCACATTATCGCCGACAGGAACCGTTCCGGCGGGAACAATTTTTTACTGGTATAATCAGGCTGTGGGAGGGACCCTGTTGAATACCGGAACAACCTACACGACACCCTCACTTTCAGCAAACACCACTTACTACATAGCAACATGTCCGGGTTTTTACAGAACTCCAATTGAAGTTACGGTAGACCTTGTGACCACTAATTTTACATCCACAACCGTTTGCGAGGGATCTGTTACAGCTTTCACCGGATCTGGATTTGGTACTGCTGGTGCAATCACCGGATGGGCATGGAATTTTGGAGACGGAAGCGGAACGTCCACCCAACAGAACCCTTCGTATACCTATGCTTCTGCAGGGACCTATACCGTAACACTGACTGCAACTGACAACAACAATTGTACGGCCTCAGTGTCACACACGGTGACCGTTTCTCCGCGCCCTTCGATAAGTTTTTCTGCGACGGCAACAACAGGCTGCGGTTCGGCTATTATAAGTTTTGTGAACAATACTACGAATGCAAGCACCTACTCATGGAATTTTGGAGATGGTACCGCTGCATCAACCCTAACTGCACCATCACATACATACACCAGCGCCGGAACGTACACCGTCACTCTTACGGCAACCGGTAGCTCAGGCTGTACGAGTACATCCACCCAATCAGGGATGATCACAGTGTATCCCCAGCCGACAGCATCCTTTGCTTCAACTAATAATGTTTGTCTTGGTGACACGATTTTTTTCACCAATCTTTCGAACGGAAATGGAGGCTTCCTGACTGCGCATAGCTGGAACTTCGGAGATGGAACACCCTTGTCCTCCCTCACAAACCCATATCACGTTTTCACAACCGCCGGTAGTTTTTCGGTTCAGCTGGTTTCTTCAACAATACATTGCAGTGATGATACAATCATCACGGTAAACATTGCGCCTGCTCCACAGGTTAATTTTAGTCCGTCACCGGCAGCTGGCTGTGGGCCGCTGACAGTCAGTTTCACGAACACAACCTCCGGCTCTCCTGTGTATACCTGGAATTTTGGTGACGGCAGCCCTTCATCTTCCCTGGCAACACCTTCACATACATACGCAACAGCAGGTACATATACCGTTACACTTATTGCGACACAGGGCTCTTGTGCAGACACGCTTTCATCACCATCTCTGATTTCAGTTTATCAGAGACCCACTGCGATATTTTCATCTTCAACAACAGTGTGTTTGGGAGATACGTTTTTTTTCAACAATACCTCCACTGGAAATGGCGCTACCATCACAGGATATTCCTGGAATTTTGGAGATGGCTCCCCGGCTTCAACAGCAGCACAACCCTATCATGTATATTCTGCTTCCGGCAGTTATTCCGTCGTACTTACGGCATCTACCGCCAACTGCTCGGACGATTCAACCCGCACGATCACCGTAAGCCCTGCTCCACAGGTTAACTTCAGTGCGGCAGCAACCTCTGGTTGCAACCCATTCTCTGTTTCATTTTCAAATACAACAACAAGCAGCCCGGTGTACAGCTGGAATTTTGGCGATGGCTCACCCCTGTCATCAACCACGTCGCCCACGCATTTGTATACTTCACCGGGTACTTATACAGTGACACTGATCGCAAGCCAGGGATCCTGCGCAGACACTCTTGTCAGGACAAATTACATTACAGCTTATCCAACACCTACTGCATCTTTCACATCAAACAATAATGTTTGCCTTGGTGATACAATATTTTTTATCAACTCATCTTCCGGAAACGGAAGTACGCTTACCTCGCACACCTGGAATTTTGGAGACGGCAGTCCAGCTTCTGCACTGCTGAATCCGTTTCATGTTTTCACAGCTGCCGGGACTTATTCTGTGCAACTCACTTCTGCTTCCTCGAATTGTGCTGACGACACAACCATTCAGGTTACCGTTGCTCCCGCTCCCGTCGTTGCGTTCAGCGCAACGGTCACAAGCGGCTGTAATCCGTTGACTGTGAATTTTACGAATACCACTACCGGCAGCCCGCTTTATTCCTGGAATTTTGGAGATGGCAGTCCCGTTTCATCCCTGGTTTCTCCGGCACATACCTACACATCGGCAGGCACATATTCCGTAACACTCATCGCAACGCAGGGATCTTGTGCAGATACACTGGTGATTCCTTCCATGATTTCTGTGGAAGCAAAGCCCACGTCTTCTTGTATTGCACCATTGACCATCTGTCTCGGGGACACGATTAATTTTATCAATACATCTGTTGGGAATGGCTCTGCAATCACCGGTTATACCTGGAATTTTGGAGATGGCACACCTTCTTCTTCCCTCATACAACCGTCTCACGTGTTTTCATCATCGGGCAATTTTTCGGTTACATTGACCACATTCGCAGGGACCTGTGTGGACGATACAACGATTGTAATAGCAGTGAATCCTGCACCACAGGTAAATTTCACACCCAATATTGTTTCCGGTTGTGGGCCACAAACAGTGTTGTTTACGAATGCTACTACAGGCAGTCCTCTTTACTCCTGGAATTTTGGCGATGGGTCCCCCCTTTCATCTGTCACAAACCCGTCCCATCTCTACACAAATTCAGGAACCTATACTGTTACGCTGATAGCAACACAGGGCACATGCGGTGATACGCTGATCCGCTCTAACCTGATCACAATTTCCCCGGTTCCAACAGCATCCTTCAACACAACGAATGTCTGTCTCGGGGACTCTGTGCATTTCAGTAATAGTTCTACCGGAAATGGCGGAACAATTACAGCTTATTCCTGGAATTTTGGCGATGGTTCCCCGGCATCAGCAATTGCCAATCCGGCTCACCTGTATGCTTCCGCAGGCTCTTTTGCTGTGACATTGACCGCGTCCTCAGCGTTGTGTTCTGATGACAGTACATTCACGGTTGTCGTGAGCCCTGCCCCACAGGTTCAGTTTTCATCCTCTGTCACTTCGGGCTGCTCTCCGGTTTCTGTCGCCTTTACCAACACGACCACAGGATCTCCTGTATATTCCTGGAATTTTGGAGATGGATCTTCTTCGTCTTCACTGGTTGCACCAGTACATACATATACAAATGCCGGAATCTATTCGGTAACGCTTATTGCCACACAGGGATCCTGTGCAGATACATTGGTTGTGCCGAATATGATTTCTGTTCAAGCAAGCCCGATTTCGGATTTTTCTGCCGGTACTCCTTGTTTTGGAGACACGCTCTATTTTACAAACAATAGTTTGCCCAACGGTACAACCATTGTTGGTTACACGTGGAACTTTGGTGATGGAAGTCCGCTTTCCTCACAACAGGATGTTGCTCACTTTTACAATATCGCGGGTTCGTACACTGTTACCCTGGTTGCATCCGGTTCAGGAGGCTGCTCTGATACAACTGTACAAACGGTTAATGTTCTGCCAAGGCCGACTGTTTCATTCAGCACAAGTACGACAAACGGATGCGACAGCCTGACAGTAAATTTTTTAAATACAACGACAGGCGCAAACACCTATAACTGGTTTTTCGGTGACGGAAATACTTCAGCGCTTGCCTCGCCAACACACACGTATAATGGTCCGGGAACTTACTCTATCGGATTAACCGCAACAGCCCCCGGGGGATGTTCCGCAACCCGTTCTTATGTAAACTATATTGTTGTTCGCAGCTCTCCTGTTGTGCAATTTTCATCTTCGGCCTCTTCAATCTGTCCGGGAGATTGCATTTCTTTCAGCGATCAGTCCGGAAGTTCCATCACCGGCTGGCAGTGGACATTCACCGGCGCAAATCCCTCCTCAGCAGCTGTAGCAAATCCTGCAATGGTTTGTTATCCTTCAATTGGTACATTTGATGTAGGATTAACGGTTACTGATGGTTACTGTACAGGGACAAACACATTGTCCGGAATGGTTGATGTCGTAAATTGTTCACAGTTGCCGAAAGCAAATTTTATCAGCAGCGATACAAGTCTCTGCGGAGGTGCCTGTATCTCATTTGTGTCCATGTCACTGAATGCTACCGGCTGGCAATGGTCTTTCCCCGGTGCATCACCGTCGTCATCAACTGCTGAAAGCCCGGCAGGAATTTGCTATTCCACTCCGGGAAATTATTCGGTTACACTAATCGTTTCTAATGCTGCCGGAACGGACACCCTGCGAATGATCAATTTCATACAGGTGAATGCGAATCCCCCAACACCATCCTTTAGTCAGAATGGCGACACACTTACCTCTTCTATCGCTACATTTTACCAATGGTACTTCAACGGAATTCCCATTTCCGGTGCAACCAGCCAACAATTTGTTGCAACCCTTTCAGGGAATTACACGGTGTCTATAACAGATGGAAAAGGTTGTGTATCAACCGCTCCGCCAAGGTATGTCAGCCTTGTAGGAATTGATGAAGTTGACACGCTACCGGTTTTTTATATTTATCCTAATCCTGCATCGGAACAATTGAATGTTCTTCTTTTGGCAAACAAGACGCAAAAGGCGTCCTTCTTTATTATCGATGCACTCGGACAGGTTTTGTTTTCCAGGGAAATAAATATTTCTGCAACGGAGCAAAATTTATCAATTAACTGCAGTTCATTTTCTCCCGGATTATATTGGATAAGGCTGACTGTGCAGGGGCGTTCCCATAACCGAAAAGTGCTTATTCATTAAGCCGCTCCGTTATTTTTAAAAACTTTTATCTGGATCGGTTTGGTGTGAAAGGTCAATCCGCGCTTCTTTTCTATATTTTCTTACAACTGTAAGAAAGACCATGATTCTGTTTTTTTTTCATAGAACACAGAAAGCCTCCCGCTGTATAATAAATAAATAAATACCGGTCATAAAAGATCGGTCAGGGGGTAAAAAATGCTTTTAAGGGCTTTATGTATTTCGTTCTGCCTTGTTTCTCCGGGAATTCTTTGGGCTCAGGATGCTGGAACTTTTGCAAGGGACTCATCTTCTTTTTATGATATGTCCCTGGAAGAGTTAATGAAGGTTGAGGTCACCGTAGCATCATCCAAAGCTCTTACTCCGCGGGAATCGCCGGGGATCCTCACGATTATCACGGAAGATGAAATTCGGAAATCCGGCGCCTCGGAACTCATGGAAATTCTGGAAAAAGTTCCGGGCTTTGGCTTTGGTATGGATGTCGAAGGTGTGATCGGAATCGGTGTCCGTGGAAACTGGGCCCACGAAGGAAAGGTGCTTATGCTTTTGGATGGTCATGAACTGAATGAAGATTTGTTTTCGGCCATTGCAATGGGGGGACATTATTCCACAGCACTAATCAAGCAAATTGAAATAATTCGCGGACCCGGTTCAGCAATTTATGGCGGAAATGCAGAATATGCGGTGATTAATATAATCAGCAGACACGCCGCAGACGGAATTAGTCTCCACACTTCGTATGGACAAATGAGCAGGCAGTTTGCTTCACGGAATATTGCATTGACCGCGGCCAGGCCATTCGGGAACGCTCATCTTGATGTATCCGCTTTTTTAAGTCAATCCAACAGGAGTCAGGAAGAATTTACAGACAACAATGGTGTTTCTTATGATATGTCTGAACAATCTGCAATTAAGACTGCGCAGTATGCAATGAATTTCACCTGGAAGGAGCTGAGGGTTTCAGGACTGGCTGACCAATACCACCTGCATCAACGTGACGGATATGAGAGTGTTTTATCCCGGACCTACCCTACAAATTTTGACTCCTATCATTTTCTTGCAGAGTACGATTTTAAAGTGAATGAAAAATTATCCCTGACACCAACGGTGAAGTATAAATACCAGCTGCCCTGGATGTATGATGGCGAATCATTCCAGAATGAATTTACGCCGTATAAAGTGAGTGTGGAAAATCTCCTGGGAACATTGAATGCGAAATATGACATCAGCACATCTGCCCATCTCACGACCGGAGTGGAAGCGATCAAACAGCAGGCAAAACAACAGCTGGAAGAAACGTATTTCGAAAACGGGAGCAGAACAGTTCAAACAAACAATCTTTCAGCATATACTCAATTGTTCGTAAAACACAGGATTGCCAATCTGACTGTCGGGGCGAGGTATAATTACAACGACCGTTATGCGGATGCATTTGTTCCCCGAATCGGTTTGACAAGGGTGTTTGACCACTGGCACCTGAAACTGTTGTACAGTTCGGCTTTTCGTTCTCCTTCGATTGAGAACATAAATTCAAGCGAGGGTATCAAACCGGAACGAACAACCGTCATGGAAATGGAAACCGGCTACGAGCTTTCGAGAAACGCATACCTCACTGCGAACATCTTTGATGTTACGACGCAGGATGCAATAATATTCTATTACGATGTTGATAATATCGACGCATATAAAAATGAAGGAAAAAATGGTACACGGGGACTGGAACTGGAATACAGAATAAAAACCGCTGCCGGGTACATGAACCTGAATTACGCCTATTCTACTTCAAACGGAAAAGAGACCAATCAGAGGTACTCTGTACCAGGGAAGAAAGGGTTGCTCATAGGATTCCCGGCGAACAAAATAACAATGATGTCCAACCTGAGACTGACACACAAAGTAAATATCTCCCCCGCGTTCAACTGGGTAGACAAACGCTATGATATATTCACGGATCTGCTTACGGGCGAACAACAGGTAAGGTCTTTTAAACCGGCTATGTATGCCGACTTGATGATAAACTTTGAAGAGGTACTTGCGCCCGGATTTGTCATACAGGCCGGTTGTATAAATATCTTCGATTCTAAGGTAGTATACATTCAACCCTATAACAGTAATCACGCAGCGCTCCCGGGTGCATCCCGTGAATACCGGTTGAAAATATCGTACGAACTGAGATTCAATAAATAAAGATTCTGGTGCAAAGACGAATTAAGCCTATTCGAATGAACCTGCGTATCGTCCGTAAATGGATGATCTGCGTGGTTATTCTGTTTGCTTCCGTTTCAAAGTTGTTTTCCCAAAGCAATGAGGCAGATGTAAAGGCAATGTTCATTTTTAATTTTATTAAATACGTTGAGTGGCCTCAGTCGAAATCCGATGCGGTTTTCAGAATTGGAGTTTTCGGCAAATCCCCGGTTTCAAAATCTCTTGAGAAAGTAATTGCTCAAAAAAACAAAGAGGGCCGGAGAATAGAATTAGTCGATGTGGCGGAATCAGAAGCGATCGATTGTCAGATGCTCTTCATCTCCCAAAGCGCATCACCAAAAAATGAGGTGTTGACAAAAATAAAACAGAGCAACGGCATTCTGATTATATCAGATGAATCTTCCAAATCTGAAAAGTGGGCTGCAATTAATCTTCTTACAATCGATAATAAAATACGTTTTGAAATAAACCTGGGTGCCGCTAAATCCGGAGGCGTGAAAATTTCCTCCCAGCTCAGCAACCTTGCAGTTTCTGTTAATCCTTAGTAAAGCCAATCGCTGTGATGAAATCGAAAAACTACAAAATTGACCTGGAAATATATATCGTATTTATAGCTGTGATTGGCATTTCTGTTTTTAATGCCATCTACAGCTCGTTCAATATTTCCAGGAACCAGGATGTCACAACCAAAATCATGACGGTAGAAATTCCGTCACTGCAGTCTCTCGAGAATATGAACCTTTTAGTGACAAGAGCCAAGATGTATACTACGAACTGGGTCTATTTGCAAGGAAACAAAGAAGATAAAGAGAAGCTGAAGGAATTACAATCGCTTGAATATCCGGAATTGAAAGGCAACATTCTTGCTTTAATGTCAATGTGGAGCGACCAGGGAAATGCTGACAGCATGCAACAGGTATTTCTTCGTTTTGAAAAAATGATGGTTTTTCAAAAACAAATCATGGCCACCCTTGTAGACTTCGATGATTATGAGGACCCAATGAAAAAATTTGCTGCAGAGGAAATTATTGAAAACGAAATTTTGCCGGGAAGTACAAATCTGATTACAGAACTCAATCAGGTTATCCTGAAGAAGAAAGCCCAGGCGGATTTTGAGCACAACCAGATGCGTGCGTCTTCACGTGCGCTTATGTGGAGCGTTCTTGGCATTGCTATTCTCATCGTTATGGTAGTATTAATGGCTGCATTTTACATGTCAAACAACATCATTGTGCCAACCATGAAATTGAAGAATTATATTCTCATGATGGGCAAGGGAGAAATCCCGGAAATGGAACTGGAGCCGCGAAAGAATGCAGTGGGCCAAATGACTGAGGCGGTACGTACACTCATGCAAAGTCTGAGAAGAACCGCCCGGTTTGCACACAATATCGGCGATGGCAACTTCAGCGTGGAATTTCAGCCGCTGGGAGAAAATGATGAATTGGGAAATGCATTGGTTCAGATGCGGTCAAGTTTGCATCAGGCGGATATCGACAACAAACAACGTAACTGGATTTCCAGCGGTATCGAGCAGATCAATGGCGTTCTTCGAGAGAACAACGATGATATTTCCAGACTCAGTGATGAAATTATTTCAACATTGGTTAGTTATATTTCTGCTTTTCACGGTGCGATCTATTTATTGGAAACGAATGAATTTGACAATAGAAGCTGGGTCGCATTGTATGGAAGCTATGCTCTCGATGAACGTGCCAAAGCGAAAAAGCGAATTGAGATTGGTGAAGGATTAGTCGGTCAGGCAGTCAAACAGGGAACACCAATTTATCTGATGAATGCACCGTCTGCTTATGCAACCATAAACTCTGGCCTGGGAGAATCTCCGGCTTCACATGTTGTGATCATTCCGCTCAAACACCACGGCACTGTTTATGGCGCGATCGAACTCGCATCATTTGCGCCCTTTGAACACCACAAGCAGGATTTTATTGAAAACATCGGCGAAACAATTGCCAGTACTGTGGCTTCGGTAAAAGCCAATACACTGACACGGAAACTGCTCGACGAAACGAAGAAACAGGCCGAACGGCTGTCGGCACAGGAAGAAGAATTACGGCAGACCAATGAAGAGTTGTACAACCAATCGAAATTACTGCAGGCTTCGGAAGAAGAGTTGAAACAAAGCAACTTGGAGTTGAAACAAAATACCCGTGAACTGGAGCATCAGAACGAAATATTGGAACAAGCACGTGAAGCCTTAAGTTTAAAGGCAAAGGAACTCGAACTGAATTCTAAATATAAATCGGAATTTCTGGCAAATATGTCGCACGAGCTGAGAACTCCGTTGAACAGTGTTCTCATTCTCGCTAAATTGTTGTCTGAAAATAAAGCAAGTAACCTGAATGAAAAACAGGTGGAATATGCCCGGGTGATTCACAAATCGGGAACCGATTTGCTTGTGCTTATCAATGATATCCTCGACCTTTCTAAAATTGAAGCCGGAAAAGTTGAATTGATTTTCGAAGAAACTGAGCTCAAAATAGTTAAAAACGATATCCAGTCTCTTTTTTCAGAACTGGCAAATGAAAAGAAAATTGAATTCGAAATTGAACAGCATTCCAATCTCCCGGATCGTTTTATTACTGACCGTATCCGTCTGGAACAGATTATTAAAAACATGTTGTCGAATGCATTCAAATTCACTCCTCAGGGCGGAAAGATTTCACTGCGAATTAAACAACCCGACAGAAACGTCAAATTTACAAACCCGCTCTTACTGAACAGCAATCATGTTATTGAATTTTCAGTATCAGATACCGGAATCGGAATTCCGCTCGATAAACAACAATTGATTTTTGAAGCATTCCAACAGGCCGATGGTTCAACAAACCGGAAATTTGGAGGAACGGGGCTTGGACTTTCAATCAGCAAAATGCTTGTGGCTATGCTTGGTGGAGAGATGCAACTGGTTTCGGAACAGGGCAAGGGAAGTACATTCTCAATGTACCTGCCACTGGATGCAAACCAAATTCATATTCCGGCTTCATCGCAAATTCCGTCTGAAAACCGGGATGGCAATGGCAGGGAAATCGTATCGGGCCCTGTAGGTGAGAAGGTGTATGCGGTGACAAATGAGGCGTATTTAATTCCGGATGATCGCGATTCATTGGATGGTACGCGTCCGGTCTTGTTAATCGTCGAAGACGATGTCCAGTTTGCACGCATTCTCCTGGATATGGCTCATGAAAAGAGTTATCAGGCGGTTGTTGCAACTCACGGTGATGTCGGTCTCAGGTTTGCTGAAGAAATTAATCCAACCGCAATTATTATGGATATGCAGCTACCGGGTATGGATGGATGGTCAATACTGAAACGCATTCGCGAAAACGAAAAGATAAAGCACATTCCGATCCATATCATGTCAGCAATGGACAGACAAAAACTCGGACTAGAAATGGGCGCAACGGAATATTTAAGAAAACCGCTGGACAAAAAAGATCTCGATCAGGCGTTTCAGAATATTGATAAGGAAATAGAAAAAGAAATCAGGAAAGTGTTGATTGTCGAGGACACGACCATTCAACAGGAAATCATTCAAAATCTTCTTTTGAGTAAACACAAAAAGACAAAGATATTTACTGCTGATACCGCAACAAAAGCAAGCGAAATTCTGGAAACGGAAAGATTCGATTGTATCATTATGGATCTTGATTTGGGGAATGGCCAGGAAGAAGGCATTTCTCTTCTCGAAAAAATCAAATCAACACCATCCCATGCATCCACGCCTGTTATCGTTTTCACCGGAACTGATGTGAATGAAGAACAGGAACACTACCTTAAAAAATTGTCCCAAGCCATTGTTCTTAAGAGCGGACCCTCTATAGAAAGACTGATCGAAGAGACGGGGCGCTTTTTAATTTCGATCAAGGAGAACTCTGAGGAGCAGACCGGATTTAAAATTCCGGTACAAATGGAAAATCTGCTTCATGGCAGGCACGTATTGCTCGTTGACGATGACATGCGGAATATTTATGCCTTAAGCAGCGTCCTGGAAAACAATAATATGAATGTCATTACTGCTACAAATGGGCGCGACGCCTTGTCAAAACTCGGACAGCATCCGGAAATTGAAATCATCCTGATGGACATCATGATGCCGGAAATGGACGGATACCAGGCGATGCAGGAAATCAGAAAGGATAAAAAAGTTCACTCATTACCAATCATCGCCTTAACTGCAAAAGCGATGGTCGGTGACCGGGAAAAGTGCATACAATGCGGTGCCTCGGATTATATTTCCAAACCGGTGAACACCGAACAACTGCTCTCTTTAATGCGCGTCTGGTTATACAAAGGATAACACCTTCAGGGCAGATATTATGCAGGAAAACATCAAGCATACGGAAAGTAAAATGAGCTCTTTTGAAGCCGCATTCGCATTTCTAAGAAATCGTTTTGGTTATGATTTCTCCGGATATGCAAGTACAACAATCAATAGAAGAGCAGAAAATTTCCTGTTAAAGGAGCAAATAGCTACTCCTGATCAATTGCTGGAGAAGTTAAAGGACGAAAAAATGTTTCACGTGAAATTTGCAGAAGCCCTCACCGTAAATTTTACTGAAATGTTCAGGGACAACTCCTTTTTTATTTCCCTCAAACAAAAGGTTCTCCCCTACCTCGCAACGTACCCATCGGTTAAAATCTGGCATGCGGGTTGTTCAACTGGCGAAGAAGTGTATTCTCTTGCAATTTTGTTGTATGAATTAGATCTTTTACATAAAACAAAAATCTATGCAACAGATTTAAACAACTCTTGTCTTGCTGTTGCTTCCGGTGGATTGTATTCGTTCGAACGCATTCGTAACTACACAGAGAATTACAGAAAGTCCGGTGGTCGAAATGATTTCTCAATGTATTATGAAGCCTGTAACAATGGTGTCAGGTTTCGCGGCTTTCTGAAGGAAAATATTACATTCTTTCAGCACAATCTGGCTACCGATAACAGCTTCAATGAATTTCACCTGATCCTGTGCAGGAATGTATTGATTTATTTCAACAGGGATTTGCAGAACAGGGCCGTCGCTTTGTTCGGCGATAGTCTTATTAATCTCGGTTACCTGGCAATTGGAAACCGGGAAAATCTGTTGTTTAATGATCAGCGAAGTAATTTTGCATTTATTGATAAAGAAGAGAAAATATACCGAAAGGTTATCTTTTCTGCTCAATTACTGTAAGATTCTGGAGAAAATCATTCCCCTTAACCAATGCCAGAACCTAACTTGTAGATTAAATTTTCTATTTTATTCAGGCACGATGCATACAACAACTTTACAAAATTTAGCAGTTGAACAGAACGAGGAAACAGTAAAAGCGCTTCCCGTAAATATATTAATTGTTGACGACAGACCGGAAAATTTGCTTTCCCTGGAAAGTGTTCTGGAGAAAGACAATCGTACAATATTTACAGCACTCAGTGGAAATGAAGCATTGCGGATAGCCCTGGAAAAAGAAATTGCATTGATCCTACTGGACGTACAAATGCCGGAGATGGATGGTTTTGAGGTGGCTCGTTTGCTCGCGGAAAATTCCAGGACGAAAGACATTTCAATCATTTTTGTAACTGCCATAAGTAAGGACGAAAAGTTTACAATGCAGGGTTATCAGGAAGGAGCGGTGGATTTTTTACATAAGCCTTTGGATGTAAATGTTGTCAAGGCCAAAGTGGCCGTTTTTGAAAAATTATACCGTCAGAAACTTGAGCTAAAGACGTTTAACGATAAACTTGGTTCTGCAAACAGGCAGCTCGATGAGTTCGTGTATATTGTTTCACACGATTTAAAAGCGCCATTACGAGGACTTGCAAGCCTTGCATCATTTCTTGAAGACGAACTCGGACCTTCTCCAAAACAGGAAGTTTTGGATTTGTTGAATATGATGAAAAGCAGAACCGGAAGAATGCAGCAGCTCATTGATGGTATCCTGCATTATTCAAGAATGAGCAATACACAGACAGAACGCGAAGAAACAAATGTTAAGGACCTGATTAACAGCATTATAGACATGCTTTCCCCTCCTGAAAATTGCCGATTCGACGTATCTGATTCATTGCCGGTCATTTACGCTGAAAAAACAAAACTTCATGAAGTTTTTCAAAACCTGATTTCAAATAGCATTAAGTACAATTCTAATGAAACTGTAATTGTCAAAATTGATTTTATTGATTCAGGGGATAATTATCAATTCTCTGTATCCGATAATGGAACCGGAATTAAACCAGAACACCAGGAAAAGATTTTTGGAATTTTCCAGACTCTTCAATCCAAAGATAAATGCGAGAGCACCGGAATCGGACTTACTATAGTAAAAAAGATTGTCGAACAACAGGGAGGAAAAGTAACAGTTATGTCAGAGCTTGGTTCGGGTTCTACTTTTTCATTTACCTGGAAAAAATAATGCTTAATTTTTTTCTTTTTGGAAAATATAAATAACACTTGAATAATTTTCAGGATTATTTGAAGCTTTTATATTTGACATAAGACCGGAAAGAAAAGCGGATGGAAGATTATTTTTTCCATTCCTGTATTTTTCACTGAGCATTGAAACATAATAAGAGTCGAATAGCATCGCTATTGATCTTGTATGTTTAAAGCCCTCTTCCCGGAACAACTTCTTAATTACGGCTGGAGAAAAATGGTAAAGATGTCTCGGAACGTCATATGCCGCCCAATATTCTCTGTATTTTACTGCATCTGCTGAGGTATAATTAGGTACAGCAATGATTGCCTTGCCCCCTTCAGATAAATGGTCGTGAATTTGTTTTACCCGCTCCCTGAGCTTATGTACATGTTCAAGTACATGCCAAAGCGTAATGATGCTGTAATGGTCGTTTAAAGCATCAAGGTAACCTTCCTCTTCTATCTTTAGGTTGTAATTTTGTATTCCCTGCAATCTGGCATTCTTATTCGGCTCTATACCTTTTGTTTCCCATCCTTTTTCTTTACAAATGGAAAGAAACTCACCTGTTCCGCAACCAATATCCAAAATATTTCTTTTCAGTTCCCCAACTTCCTTTTCAAGGATATTCAGCTTGCCCTGTATGGCTCTTTTACGAACCAATTGGTAAAGCTTGTTGATCAGACCTTTTTTTGAATTAGAATGGCTGATATATTCAGCACTCTCGTAATATCTCCCAATTTCTGCTGTGTTGGGTCTTGGATTTGTGAATTTCAAGCCGCAAGAGTTGCAATGAACGATTTGAAATAACTCCTGACTGACAGTAAAATCTTTACATTTTAGAAAATTTTCAAAGGTATTCGCTTTGCAAACAGGACATTCTTTTAAAATTTCCATAATTAGTGGATGGATGTTTCACGTGAAACATTAGCGACCCAGGTAGACCATCAAAACCGAAATATCCGCAGGAGAAACACCGCTGATTCTTGATGCCTGGCCCAATGTGCGTGGTTTTATTTTTGTCAGCTTTTGGCGGGCTTCCATTGAGAGTGAAGATAAATTATGGTAATCAAAATCTTCCTTAAGGTAAACCTCTTCCAGTCGTTCGAATTTTGACACAATGTCGAATTCTTTTTCAATATACCCTTCGTATTTCATTAAAATTTCCGCCTGTTCCACGACATGTTCCCGGATATCTGAATCAATTCTTTCAGTAAAAAAACGTAAATCCTCAATATTCAGAACTAAATTCTGGATATTTACCTGAGGACGGAGCAGAATACCGTTTAATTTTACTTTCTGACGGACAGAATCGGTTCCAAGATCAGAAAGCAAAGGATTGATTGCATCCGGATGAACAGATAATTCTTTAAGGAAAGTAATCAAACGATCCGTTTCTTGGCCTTTACGTTCAACCAAAGCCATTCTTTCATCAGAAGCTAACCCAAGTTTATGACTAATAGGTGTAAGCCGGATATCTGCATTGTCCTGACGCAGCAAAGTGCGGAATTCTGCTCTGGAAGTAAACATTCTGTAAGGCTCATCAGTTCCCTTAGTAACCAGATCGTCAATCAAAACTCCGATATATGCTTCAGATCGTTTTAAAATAAAGGCTTCCTTTTCATTAATTTTCAGGTGAGCGTTCATTCCGGCCATTAATCCCTGGCATGCGGCTTCTTCATATCCTGTGGTACCGTTAATTTGCCCTGCGAAATAAAGATTACTAATCAGTTTAGTTTCCAGGGAGAGGTCCAACTGTTGAGGAGGAAAATAATCATATTCAATGGCATATCCTGGCCGGAACATCTTCGCATGTTCAAATCCCGGGATTTGTTTCAAAGCACGGTATTGCACTTCCTCGGGCAGTGAGGTGCTAAATCCATTTAAATAGATTTCCACTGTATTCCAGCCTTCGGGTTCAACAAATAGTTGATGACGATCGCGTTCAGCGAAACGATTAATTTTATCTTCTATGGATGGGCAGTACCTCGGACCAAGACCCTGGATTCTTCCCGTAAACATTGGGGATTTCTCAAAACCTTCCCTGAGGATATTGTGTACTGCATCATTGGTATAAGTGATCCAGCAATTTCTTTGTTCTTTTGGCAGAGGAGTGTTCAGAAAAGAAAAACGACCGGGCTTTTCATCGCCTTCCTGAATTTCCATTTTAGAGAAGTCCAGCGACCGCCCATCGATCCGTGGCGGGGTTCCGGTTTTCATTCGCCCGGATTGAAATCCCAGGGACACCAACTGTTCTGTTATCCCTGTGGAGGCCTTCTCACCGGTTCTTCCGCCTCCGAATTGCTTTTCACCAATGTGGATCAGTCCATTCAGGAATGTGCCATTCGTCAACACAACGGCTTTTGAGCCAAACTGAATACCCATCCCTGTTTCAACACCTATAACACAATTATTATCAATCAACAAGCCTTTAACCATGTCTTGCCAAAAGTCAACGTTCGGAGTTTCTTCGAGCATCTTTCTCCATTCCAGAGCAAAAACCATTCTGTCATTTTGGGTTCGTGGACTCCACATTGCCGGACCTTTTGATCGGTTCAGCATCCGGAATTGAATCATCGATTTATCCGAAACTATTCCGGAATATCCCCCAATAGCATCTATCTCTCTGACAATCTGGCCTTTAGCTATTCCGCCCATGGCTGGATTGCATGACATCTGGGCGATTGTCTGCATGTTCATGGTGATCAATAATACACGTGACCCCATGTTAGCCGCCGCCGCCGCCGCTTCGCAACCGGCATGACCGGCACCAACAACAATTACATCGTATGTAGCTTGCATAAGAAAGAAAGAGACGACAAAGGTAATTAATAAAAATTTTAGCACTAAACAAACATTCTTCGTTCCATACCGGGTTTAAATGTTGCAGGAAAATCGATCCCATAGCTGTGATTTCTTACTTTTGCTCGCCGAAATTTTTCTACGTGAGCAAGGACCTACACAATCGAATCAGTGCAGCCGGATTACTGATTACTCTTGGTATTATTTATGGCGATATCGGCACTTCTCCATTGTATGTGATGAAAGCAATCGTTGGGAAAAATCCCATCAGCGCAACAGTGGTCCTTGGAGGGATCTCCTGTATTTTCTGGACAATGACATTGCAAACCACGATTAAATATGTCATCCTTACGCTGAGAGCAGACAACAAAGGTGAAGGAGGAATTTTTTCACTGTATACACTGGTTCGCAGAATAAAACTAAAATGGCTGATTATTCCGACCATCATTGGCGGGAGTGCTTTGCTTGCAGATGGCATCATTACTCCATCCATTTCTGTTTCATCAGCAGTTGAAGGGTTGCGTTATTTCACAGAGAGTATTGACACGGTGCCAATCGTCATCGCAATTCTCACTCTGCTGTTTACCATTCAGCAATTCGGAACAGGTTTCGTCGGCCGGTTTTTTGGTCCGATCATGTTGCTCTGGTTTCTCATGCTGGGGGTACTTGGAGTATTTGCTATTGCACATCATCCGGGCATCGTTAAAGCCGTAAATCCGTACTATGCTTATTGGTTGCTGTCGCAGTACCCTGGTGGCTTTTGGCTCTTGGGAGCGGTGTTCTTATGCACCACAGGGGCGGAAGGATTGTATTCTGATCTGGGCCATTGCGGAAAAAGAAACATACGCGTGAGTTGGGGCTTTGTGAAGCTTACACTCCTGCTTAATTATTTTGGACAAGGCGCATGGTTGATTGCAAATGAAGGATTGTCACTGGAAGGGAAAAATCCGTTTTATTCCATCATGCCCGATCAGTTCCGCTGGATCGGATTGATCGTAGCAACGATGGCTGCAGTTGTCGCCAGCCAGGCGCTGATCAGCGCTTCGTTTACACTAATCAACGAAGCGATGCGGCTCAACTTTTGGCCCAAAGTGCGTACGAAATTTCCATCTGATCTGAAGGGACAAATCTATATTCCTTCCATCAACTGGATTCTCTATGTCTGTTGTGTTGCAGTCGTGTTATTTTTCCGGGATTCAACCCACATGGAAGCGGCGTACGGCCTCACCATTAACATCGACATGCTGATGACAAGCACGCTCCTGATCTTTTTCATGTATTTGAAAAAATACAAACCCGTGGTGATTCTGCTTTTTATCCTTACCTATTTCACCATTGAAATGAGCTTTCTTGCAGCAAACCTTGGGAAATTTATTCACGGAGGGTATGTAAGTTTCCTGATCAGTGCAGTCATGATCCTGATCATGCTAAGTTGGTATCAGGCGAGAAAAATCAGGAATCGGTTTGTGGAGTTTGTAAAACTGAAGGACTACATGCATTTGTTAAGGGACTTGAGTCATGACTTCTCTATCCCGAAGTATGCCACACACCTAGTGTACCTCACCAGTGCAAATAACAGGGACGAAATTGAAGCAAAAACAATTTACTCCATTTTGCAGAAACAACCTAAGCGTGCCGATATTTTTTGGTTCGTTCACGTAGATGTTCTGGATGAACCCTACACCATGGAATACCGTGTTTCAGAACTCATCAAGGGCAATATCATACGGGTGGATTTCCGGCTTGGTTTCCGCGTTGAGCCCCGTATCAACCTGATGTTTCGCAAAGTGGTAGAGGATCTCGTTAAAAATTTTGAAGTGGACATTACCTCCCGGTACGAGTCTCTTGGGCGTAAAAACCTTATCGGTGATTTCCGCTTCGTGGTGATGGAAAAATTCCTTTCTTACGAAAACGATCTGCCGTTCGACGAGAAACTGATCATGGATGTGTATTTCTTCCTGAAACAATTCAGTCTTTCCGAAGAGCGTGCATTTGGCCTGGACACAAGTTCTGTCACCATCGAGAAGGTGCCAATGGTCGTCGCTCCAATCCGTGAACTCCCCCTGAAGCGGCTTTCCTGATGTATTCTATGATATAACCCCTGCTATGGCCTTGAAATCAAAAACACCCAAAGATTCTTATTCTGTCCTTACAGAATTCGTACTCCCGAACGATACCAATACACTGGGCAACCTGATGGGGGGCCGGTTGCTCCACTGGATGGACATTGCTGCGGCAATTGCCGCGCATAGACATTGCGGACGTGTTGTGGTTACTGCTTCCGTGAACAATGTATCTTTCAATCAACCCATTCGATTGGGTGAAATTGTTACGCTGGAGGCCAAGGTTTCACGTGCATTTACTTCTTCGATGGAGGTATTCATCGATGTATGGGTAGAAAACAATACAACGGGAGAAAAGCAAAAATGCAACGAAGCAATTTATACATTCGTTGCGGTAGATCAGTTGGGAAATCCCATCAATGTACCCGGCCTCGTTCCGGAAACAGAACAGGAAAAAGAGCGATACGAAAGCGCATTGCGCCGGCGTCAACTGTCACTGATACTGGCAAAAAAAATGAAACCGGAAGATGCAACTGAACTGAAGGCGCTTTTTATCCGAAGTTAAAAAAAGGAGAATTAGGGCGTACTAATTAAATGAATAATTATTCAGGAATACATAGACGATTGTTTTTCTTCTTCAATTAAACCACCTGTTTGAATACAATATTTTTGCAGTTGAGAATAAACCAACGGCAAATAACAAATGAGCCGCAACTCAATTAATCAGGTTACCGCAGCGGGGCTGTTGATCACTCTTGGGATCATTTACGGCGACATCGGAACTTCTCCTTTGTACGTGATGAAAGCAATTGTTGGTAAACACCCCATCAACAGCACACTGGTTTTGGGAGGTATTTCCTGTGTCTTCTGGACATTAACTCTTCAGACCACATTCAAGTATGTCCTCCTCACTCTCCGTGCAGACAACAAGGGGGAAGGAGGAATTTTTTCGCTGTACGCACTGGTGCGCAGAACGAAAAACCGATGGCTTATATGGCCTGCAATAATCGGCGGATCAGCTTTGCTCGCTGACGGGATCATTACTCCGCCCATCTCTGTCTCTTCGGCCATAGAGGGTTTGCGTATTTACAACCCGGACATACCTACCATCCCGATTGTAATTGCAATTATCACTGCATTATTTATCATCCAACAGTTCGGTACAAATTTTGTCGGAAAATTTTTTGGTCCGGTAATGCTCACCTGGTTTTTGATGATTGGGATCCTCGGTTTGTCGGAAATTTTTTATTTTCCTGAAGTTCTGAAGGCGATCAATCCCTATTATGCATACACGCTGATTACGCAATTCCCGGGAGGTTTCTGGTTGCTGGGAGCTGTATTTCTGTGTACAACCGGGGCGGAAGCCCTTTACAGTGATCTGGGACATTGCGGACGAAAGAACATCCGGATCAGCTGGATCTTTGTTAAAACCATGCTCCTTTTGAATTACTTCGGGCAAGGTGCATGGCTCATGCAAAATGAAGGTTTACAGTTGCTTGACCGCAGCCCGTTTTTTGCGATGATGCCAACCTGGTGGGTCATCCCCGGAATCATCATTGCAACACTCGCAGCCATCGTTGCCTCGCAGGCTCTCATTAGTGGTTCATTTACTTTAATCAACGAAGCCATCCGGCTGAATTTCTGGCCAAAGTCACGGATTGTGTACCCGACCAATTTTCGCGGTCAATTGTATGTGCCATCCGCTAATTGGTTATTACTCATCGGATGTATCGGCATTGTACTTTATTTCAGGGAGTCGGGAGGGATGGAAGCAGCCTATGGACTGGCCATCATAATCACGATGCTGAGTACCACCACTCTTTTGGCCTATTACCTCTACATTAAACGGGTAAGCAAAATTTTCATTGGTGCTTTCCTGCTGTTATTCCTGTCCGTTGAGATTTCTTTCCTGATTGCCAACTTGGACAAATTCCCCCACGGAGGATGGCTTACGCTGCTTGTTGCCACACTGTTGATCACTGTAATGTGGGCCTGGTTCACTGCCCGAAAAATCAGGAATCGCTTCGTTGAATTCGTCAAGTTAAAATCCTATCTCAACCTGATCCGGGACCTGAGCCACGATTTTTCCATTCCAAAGTATTCGACACATCTTGTATATCTCACCAGCGCCAACATGGTGGATGAAATCGAAGCAAAAGTGATGTATTCTATTTTGCAAAAACAACCGAAACGAGCGGACGTTTATTGGTTTGTGCATGTGGATGTGATCGATGAACCGTATACGACAGACTATAAGGTCACTGAACTTGTGAAGGGTAATATTTTCCGGGTTGATTTTAAACTGGGTTTTCGCATTGAGCCAAGGATAAACAGGATGTTCAGGATGGTGGTGGAAGACATGGTCCGCAACATGGAGGTAGACATCACGTCCCGTTACGAATCCCTTGGACGCAAACATATGGTTGGGGACTTCCGCTTTGTAGTGATGGAAAAATTTCTCAGTTATGAAAATGAACTGCCGGCAATTGAAAAAATCATCATGGATTTTTATTTTACGTTGAAGCCCCTGACATTGTCGGAAGAAAGGGCCTTTGGATTGGATACGAGCTCGGTTGTCATTGAAAAGGTCCCCCTGATTGTCAGCCGGCTGAAAGACATTCAGCTTCGCAGGATAAAATAAATTATTCAAGACCTGAGTCAGTTAAATGAATACTTATTCATTTAATTAGAAGAATACGAATTCCTGCAAATCAACACTTACCGGTATTTGCCCAACGCACTACCACGGCTTCGTCCTGCTGAAGCATACAATTAAAATGACCCTTTGGACATCGGGTAAACCCTATTTTCGAACAGGGCCTGCACGAAAGACCCTTTACCTCCAAAATAATATTTGATTTTCCACCCGAATCCTGACGTTCAGTCCCCACCCCCGTTTCCTGCGCACCGTCTCTTGCACCCCAATAAGGGTACATTCCGAACTCCGGCACCGTATTTCCCCAAACCGAAAGAATATCTTTCCTGAACGCTGCAGCAATGTGCATCAACCCGGTATCATGTGTGATGATACGAACAGCATGTTTCACAATTGCAGCGGATTCATTCAAGGCAAACTTCCCGGTTGCATCAAACACTTTTTCTCCAAGCTGTCCGGCAATGATTGCTCCCTTTTCCATGTCTTCCGGACCGCCTAAAAGGACAATTGGAAGATCAATTCTTTTGCAAATACTGATGATCTTTTCCGGGGGTAGTTGTTTGGTATAATGCTTTGCCCCGATTACGAATGCGAGGTATTGTTTGTGGAAAACAGGAGGGAGGCCGGCTAGAATTTTTTCATCTTCCGGCCGGATGAAATAATCAAGCCCTTGCCCGTCATTTTGAACACCGAATGAAGTTAGTGTCTCCAGGTAGCGGTCGACAATGTGAATCCCCGGAAGTTTGTTGATGTGAAAATTCACCAACAACCATTTTTCAATGTTGAGCTTTCGGAAGGAATAACTCTTCACTCCCAGAGTGGTTTTCAGTCTTAAGGAACGCTGGTTATGGTGCAGGTCAATGACTGCATCGTATTTTTCCTGACGCAGCTGCCCGACAATTTCGTGAAAGTTATTTTCGAGAAAGTAGAGTTTATCTATGTAGGGATTGCCGAGAAGGACAGATGCAAATGAACGTTTGGTCAGGTAATGCACTTCTGCATCCGGAACCTGTTTTTTCAGGCAGCGAATGACCGGCGTCGTAAGTACGATGTCGCCAATCGACGAAAAGCGGAGGATGAGGAATTTTGGCAAACGATATTATTTCACGCAAAGACCGCAAAGATCGCAAAGATTTCCTTGTTTTTCTTTACGATCTTTGCGGTCTTTGCGTGAAATAGTTATGCAGATATTAACCGATACGCACACCCACCTGTATTCCGAAGAATTTGACGCGGATCGCGAACAGCTCATCCGGGAAGCAATCCGACAGGGTGTCGGTCGTTTCTTTATGCCCAACATTGAATCGTCTTCGATTGAAGGAATGCTGGATTTGGAAAAACAATTTCCCGGAAGCTGTTTTCCCATGATGGGCCTGCACCCCTGTTCGGTGAAGGAAAACTGGGAATCGGAATTGAAAATTGTGGAAGACTGGCTTGCGAAAAGAAAATTTATAGCGGTAGGGGAGATGGGAATCGATTTATATTGGGACAAAACATTCGTTGAGGAGCAAAAGGAAGTTTTCCGCCGGCAAGTGAAACTGGCCAATCATCACAAATTACCAATCGTGATTCATTCAAGGGAATCCTTCGAAATGATTTATGAACTGCTTCTTGAATCAAAGAAGGAAGAACCGTACGGGATTTTTCATTGTTTTACCGGAACAGCGGACCAGGCAAAACGTGCAACCGAACTGGGTTTTTATCTTGGAATAGGAGGCGTGCTCACGTTCAAGAATTCCGGTCTGGATAAAGTGGTGGAGAACATTGATCTTCGTCATCTTGTACTGGAGACGGATGCGCCTTATCTTGCACCCACTCCAAACAGGGGAAAAAGAAATCTTCCGGAATATCTTTTACTGGTTGCGGAAAAATTGGCGCAACTCCAGGGTAAAACGGTGGACGAAATTGCCGGCATTACGACGGATAATTCCCGGAAAATATTCAGCGTGTAAATATTTTCTCGACATGACTCTTTGCACACTTTGCGTCATTGCGAGAAACAAAACTCAAGCAACTTGCCCAAAAGAAAGTCAAAGAGAATCCTCATCATCTATACCGGCGGAACCATCGGGATGATGAAAGAACATCGCAACCAGACATTGGTACCGGTGAACTTTAAAGAAATTATCCGCCAGGTACCGGAGTTGTTGCATCTCAATTGCAAGATTGATTTCCATGCATCACACAAACCGATCGATTCGTCCAATGTACAACCGGCTTTTTGGGAAGAATTGGCCCGGGTGATTGAAGTAAAATACAATCGTTACGATGGTTTTGTCATTCTTCACGGTACCGATACCATGGCCTACACAGCATCTGCATTAAGTTTTATGCTGCAAAATCTTGGGAAGCCGGTGATACTGACGGGCTCTCAATTGCCGGTTGGCGTGATCCGCACGGATGCCCGCCGAAACCTCATCACGAGTATTGAGATCGCATCATCCGACAGGATCGTCCCTGAAGTCTGTATTTATTTCAGTAACCAGTTGTTCAGGGGCAACCGTTCGGAAAAATATACGTCGAGCAAATTCGATGCGTTTCAATCAAGCAATTATCCACCGCTGGCAGATGCAGGAGTAAATATTGTTTATAATTCTGATTTTATCCGTGTGAGAACACGCAGGAAATTTCGTTCACAAGGTGGTTTTGACACAAACATCGCGTTACTGAAAATTTATCCGGGGATCCATAACGATGTGATTGACTCAACCCTGCGCACTCCCGGACTTCGTGCGGCGATCATCGAAACCTATGGCAGCGGAAACGCGCCGACAGATCCGGAATTTGTGAGTGTACTGAAGAATGCAATTCGCCGTGGAATTATCCTGCTCAATGTTTCACAGTGCAGCGGAGGAACAGTCGATCAGGGTAAATATGAAACGAGCATGCAGCTGAAAGAAATCGGGGTCATCAGCGGACGGGACATTACGACCGAAGCGGCGCTGACGAAGCTGATGTTTTTACTGGGACAAAATGTAAGCAAAAGAGAAACGATGAAAAGGTTACAGATGGATTTGCAGGGCGAGATTTCCGGGAAATGAGCACGGTTTTTTTAATTGAAATATTTTTCACGCAACGCATGCAAAGTCTTTATTCATCACGCTGAAGGTACTTCGCTGTAGCGGTCCAATACTTCGTCGAGTACACCATGGATTTCTTCAATGTTTTCCAGAGTCACGAGACGTGTACGATATTCTTTGAAATGATCTAAACCCTTGAAATAATTGCTGTAATGCCTGCGCATTTCAAAAATTCCAACTCGCGGGCCTTTCCACTCTAGTGATTTATCAAAATGTGTCCGGCAGACCTCCACACGCTGTTCAATCGTGGGCAAAAGAAGTTTTTCTCCTGTTTTGAAAAAGTGTTTAATCTCGTTGAACACCCAGGGATATCCAATGCTTGCCCGTCCAATCATCACACCATCGACGCCATAACGATTGCGCATTTCCATCGCACGTTCAGGTGAGTCAACGTCACCGTTTCCAAAAATCGGAATGTGAATCCGGGGGTTGTTTTTTAATTGACCAATCAGCGTCCAGTCGGCTGGCCCTTTGTACATCTGTTTGCGGGTGCGTCCATGTACCGTTAGCGCCTGGATCCCGATATCCTGCAAACGCTCAGCAACCTCAACAATATTTTTTGTGCTGTCGTCCCAGCCCAACCGTGTTTTCACGGTAACAGGAAGTTTGACAGCTTTCACAATTGCCTCTGTCATCTGTACCATTTTCGGGATGTCCTGTAGCAATGCAGCACCTGCACCTTTGCAGGCAACAGCTTTTACCGGACATCCGTAGTTGATGTCAATCAGATCCGGTTTTGCCTGCTCTGCAATTTCTGCAGCCTCTATCATGGACTCGATATCACTTCCGAACAACTGAATTCCGATCGGGCGTTCATACTCAAAGACATCAAGCTTCATGACGCTTTTTGCTGCATCACGGATCAGCCCTTCGCTAGAAATGAATTCTGTATACATCACATCTGCGCCGTTCAATTTGCAGACATACCGGAAGGGCGGATCACTCACATCCTCCATGGGAGCGAGTAAGAGCGGGAATTCCGGCAATATGATGTTTCCGATCTTCAATTTTTGGTGAGTGGTTAAGTGCTGTTAATAATGGTTCACTTAAATTTATTATCTATTTATCTTGAAAATATTGCATTTACCCAATATCCGACACCCTGATCTTCCGTTCCCTGCCCCTCGTTCCCAGTCCCATTTCTTTATATCTTCGCGACCTGTCGATCTAACCGCTGTAAAGGTACAACAAGATGAGTTTCAAGGCAATTTGGGCGAACAATACTTCTTATTCGAAATTCCTTATTTCTGTAGGCATCATTCTGCTGTCGGCGGTATTCTTCACCTTGGTTAGCACCATCCTTTCATCCGCGATCTATGGGGTAAACATGGCAGAGTTGCAAACCCTCCTCAACAACCTGGAGGATCCGAAAGCGATTTCCATTCTGAAACTTGTGCAGACAATATCCGCAATCGGAACATTTATCGTTCCACCATTTATTATCGCCTATCTGATCGATGTCCGGCCAATGCATTTTCTTGGAATCGACAAATGGGCGGGTGTTTCAACGGGCATGCTGGTTATTATTTGTCTGGTGATTTCAGTCCCGCTGATCAATTTTCTGGGAGAGCTAAACGGAACAATGCACTTACCCGGCTTTTTGAAAACGGTCGAAGACTGGATGCGCGCGTCGGAAGAAAGAGCTTCCGAGCTCACCAAGGCTTTTCTGGAGATGCCTACATTCGGAGACATGCTCTTTAATGTTTTTATGATAGCCCTGATACCTGCCATAGGTGAAGAATTGTTGTTTCGCGGTGTCGTACAGAAAATTTTTACCGGCTGGGCGAAGAATGTTCATGTAGGCGTTTGGATGGCTGCTATTCTTTTCAGCGCAATGCACATGCAGTTTTATGGTTTTGTTCCCAGACTTCTTCTCGGTGCAATGCTGGGATATCTCTTTGTCTGGAGCGGAAGTTTGTGGCTGGCGATTCTCGCACACTTTGTAAACAATGCTTCAGCTGTAATTTTTACTTACCTGTATCAGCAAGAAATATCGACCATTGATGTGGATGCTGTGGGTACGCAACAGGGAGACGCCTGGGGTGTAATTATCAGCACACTGCTCACAGCCGGATTATTATACAGCATCTACCGTTATGAACAGAAAAAGCGGTTGCTTTCAGCTGAATGATTGACTATCTTTGTGCCCCTTTTAATCGGAAACGGCCATTTTTGGCTGTTTTTTGTTAAAAATCAGTCCCGGAGAGGTGTCCGAGTGGTCGAAGGAGCACGCCTGGAAAGTGTGTAGGCTCCAAAAGGGTCTCGTGGGTTCGAATCCCACCCTCTCCGCGTTACAGAGTCAGTGTTAGTTTCTTGCAGGTTTTCAGAAAATTCTGATGACTCAGTCCGAAACTGAAACTGACTCTTTTTTATTCTGAAAAATCAATCCGAATGATTGGGCAGAAGCGTTTTGCGGAATTGCACCATGAAAACCGTAAAGTTTATTCAAGTACTACTATTTTCTGCACAAAATTATCTGTACCGTCGTCAAATGTCAGACTGACCAGATACATTCCGGCATCTGAAATCGAGAATTGTTTGTTTTCATTTCCCGAAACACTATCAGTGAGAAAAATTTTACCGGTGAGATCACGAATTGTTACCTTGAGTGAACAGCCTTTCGTGTTTTTGATTTGAAAATTATTTTTTGAAGGATTGGGATAAAGGGCAAGGTCAGTCATCCTGTCTCCTGCGACAGTAGAAGGGAAACACTGATTGATATGACAACCAAGGTGTGTATTTCCCCAAATTAAATCCAGTTTTCCGTCACTGTCAAGATCGCCAAGAGCAACAGCTCCGATTAATTCTCCCGGTTGTGAATGAATCAACTGAGGTAGAGAAAAATTACCGGTGCCGTCATTTTCACACCAGATCACCTGCCCGGATTGTTGAACAGAAGTATACACATCCGGGTCTGCATCGCAATCCATGTCTGCTATGAGGTAGTTTTCAAAATTGTCCGGGGATTCAATGACCGTATCCTGTAGGGTGAAATTTCCGTTACCGTCATTTGCATAAAACAACAAGCCGGTGACTGACTCGTATGCGACAACATCGTTATCCAAATCGTTGTCCAGGTCACCGGACTGCAGACCAAACATTAATTGTAATCCTGCCTGGGAGTGCAGTGTAAATCCGCCTGCTCCGTCATTTAGCAATACTTCAAAACCTCCGCTGGCGACGGAGACATCCGGAAAATGATCATTGTTAAAGTCATTGACATCAATTGCATAAAACTCTGTACCGGAATGAATCACTTGTCCGGGATTAAAGTTGCCCGGAGACGAAGCGAGATAGAGTACAACTTCAACATGTTGCAACGCAAGGATGTCCAGCAGACTATCATTGTTAAAATCGCGGAGTAAAATCTTTGTGGCGAAGTCAAGGCTGTCAATCAAAAGATGTGGAATAAATGTCCCCCCTGAATTTTCATACCAGATAATTGATGATGATACCTCTGTAGTGGCTACAAAATCCGGCCAACCATCGTTCGTGATATCGCCGGTATCAAAAGCCATGAATTGAGTCAGACTGTCGGCACCAGGAATAATTTGACCATTAAACTGTAAGCCTCCCTGGTTGGTGTAGAGCCTGAGATTATCATACGGCCAATGAAAATCAGCAGTAAGAATGTCTGTTTTGCCGTCGTGATTAAAGTCTGCGGTACCGGCCTGTACGATGGTCTCGTTCGACAGCGAATCAATATAAATGACCGGTCCGTATTGTGCCTGTGCGGTAACTGAAACGATAGCAACCGAAATACAGGTGAATGCGTTTTTGATCAGGTTGCCGGACAAGGATTTCATTTCTTTGGGAGTTATGTTCCAAAGATATTGAATCAAATAAGTCCTTCAAAACAATGACAGTGTCGGACCAACTCAATGGTTTCAAGGATGGCGGAAAATAAAAAAGTGCGTGAAGTAAAAAACTACTCTACTTTCACCACCTTTTTCGTGATCGATTTTTCTCCCGTATCGATTGACACAAAATAAACACCCGCAGGCAGGGAAGAGATGTCCAGTGAGGTGAAGGTTGAAACAGGAGTGATGAATTTTTGAAGCAATTTAATTTCTCCTGACATGTTCCGTACACGAACAGCGTTGACCGCAACACCATTCGGAACAAGGTTCACAAATTGGCGACAGGGATTCGGGTAGAGACTTACGGGGTTGTATTCAAGCATGGGAGGGAGTCCGACCCACTGATTTTCATCAAACCGCACAACGCCATGCGATTCCGTGCCTGCCCAGATGATCCCCGTACGTTCAATCGCAACAGTGAAAACAACATCATCGGGCATATTGCTGTTGGTTGTATTCCAGTGATAATAGTAGAAACCTTGTTTCTTGACCAGGCCCTTGTCATATGATCCCATGTAAATATTTTGCAAAGAGTCTTGTGCCAGCGAACTAAAGCTGTTCGTCGGTATAGCAGAACTGGTAGTATTGTAAGCAATCCATGTTCCGTTGAAGAAGGCAACCAGTGCGCCTGCCGGACAGGTCATCCATTTGACTCCGCCGGAATCAATCAGTATGCCGAGAATAGTATTGTCCGGGAAACCGTGGACATATAC
>DAORHY010000007.1:0-28613 GCA_035438225.1 Bacteroidia bacterium | reverse complement strand
GAAGCGGATACTGTTATGGTCGACCGGAAATTGCTGTTGCGTGATGTCGCCGATGCAATCAATGTACCTGTTGAGCTGTTGTCGTATTTAAACCCCGTGTATAAAAAAGGCCTGATTCCTGACGGTGATGAACCCATGACCTTGCGGCTGCCTTCCAATAAAATCAATAATTACATCGCAAGCATCGATAAAATATACCAACAGCAGGAATCAACAACGCTTGCATCCTTAAGTACTGTTCTTTCCCAGGATGAAATTTCCGGAGAAGAAAATCAGCTTGTCAAGCGGCAACACAAAGTCAGAAGCGGTGAACATTTGCAATCAATCGCAAAACGTTACAGTTGCTCCGTTCAGGAACTGAAGCGCTGGAACGGACTTAAAAGCACTAAATTGAAAGCCGGTCAAAAACTGAGTGTATTTGTGAATGTGCCGAAGAAAGCCGACAATAAACTGGTTGCAAAACCGGTTCCTCAAAAAGAGAATGCTACTGTACTGGCTTCGGTAAAAGCGGATTCTGCGACTGAAAATCAGGGTCAGTTGATTGCAGCGGATGCTCCTGCCGACAAGTCAGTTCCTGCAGCTGCAGGCACTCAAAATTCCAAATATATCTACCATGTCGTTCAACCCGGTGATACACTCTGGAAAATTGCTCAACGATACGATGGAATGACGGTTGAAACCATCAAGCAAATCAACCGCCTTCGTTCGAACGAACTGAAAGTGGGAACCAAATTGAAAGTATCGGTAGCTGGTTGATAACCCCGTACAAAGGCATACGCAGAGCGTCCCGGACCGGGATGCTCTTTTTTTTTGCCTGATTCATTAATTTGTTACTTTTGAACAGCATCCTAATTTACCAAAAAAGATCATGAAAAAAATCCATTCCTTCTGCGTACTGTTTCTGGTATCCATTGCGGGTTTCTCACAGGTTCCTAACGGAACGTTTGAAATCTGGGAACCTTATGGTATTGTTCAGGTCCCCACATCCTGGAAAACGACAGACAGCGTTTCTTTTACAAACTTTATTCCTCAGCACAGTGCTGCACAAGATGTTTCGGATGTTCAGTCCGGTACATCCTCTTTGCGCCTGACCAGCTGGACTTATTTTGCTTCGCCTGGAATTGCTCTTGTTCCGGGATTGCCGGGATGTGCATCAAATGGGACAGTACTGACGGATCTGACAAATTTAACAATCACACCTACCGGTGGTACTGCAGACAATGTTCCGCACGGTGTGCTGAATGGTTATTATAAATATACTCCCGTAAATTCAGATACAGGTTCTGTTGAAGTTCTGTTGTCCCGGTATAACTCAGCCACTTCCAGCAGAGACACCATCGCAAGCGGTATTTTCAAGACAAGTGTTCAGACCAATTCATACACACAGTTTTCAATTTTGCTGAGCCGTAAAAATCTTGGTAATCCCGACACTGCATTGATCTGGATTCAGTCCTCTCCGCGTTTTCCTATCGCACTTTCAAATGGCCCCGGAGAAACCGGGAGTACGTTGCAGGTTGACAGTCTCTATTTCTCATCCCTGATCGGAATCGACGAAGTACAAAACCTGATACAGTCGGTAGCCCTGTATCCAGTTCCGGCAGTGAATCAACTGAATATCCGTGTGGAACTGTTAAAGAACGCATCCCTTACCTTCCGTATCTATGATGTAAAAGGCCAATTGGTCACGAGCAATTTAATTGAACCAAAAGAAACAGCCGTTGACCTCACTGCCTTTCCCAATGGAACTTATTACATCAGTCTTTTTGATGAGTATAATAATCCGGTATACAAGACACATTTTTCAGTCAGTAAATAAATTCCCGGAAATCCCCGGCCCTGTCTCAACTTATAGGAATGAGCCGGGCTGATAAGTGTTCGAACTTCAACTAAACCCAATAAAATATAAACTATGAAAATAAAAGTTTACACACTCATTTTATCTCTCTTTGTTTCATTCACTGTCCTGGCACAGGACAATCCGGATGCATCTTCCGCTTATGGAAATCAAAACATCCTGAAGCTGAACCTGACTTCAATCGGATTCACCAATATTTATTTACAGGATGAATACACCTTAAGCGGATCTTCTTCTGTTGCACTTGGCCTGAGTTATATGCCAAGCCGCAGTCTGCCGAGTGTAATCACCGATGAAGATTCCGCCGGAAACCTAAAGAACATTTCCTTCTCCGGTTTTTCAATCACGCCCGAATACAGATGGTATGTAAAAAAACATGCGCCCAAAGGATTTTACCTTGCTCCCTATTTACGGTATTCAAAATATACGACCAGCAGTTATTCCTACTCCTACGACCGCGATAACGGAACCCAGGATGTTGCAACCATGGAAGGCAGCCTTTCCGGGATCGGAATCGGACTGATGATCGGCAACCAATGGAAATTCGGAGATCATGTTACGTTGGACTGGTGGATCATTGGTGCCGGATTCAGCACCAGTAAAGCGGAGTTGAAGGGTACCGGAAATTTTGATGCCGCCCAGCAACAGGATTTACGGGACGAATTTTCCTCTACAGATGTTGCTGTCGGAAGCCTTACCACAACGGTGACATCCAGTACAATTGACGTTGAATACAAAACAGGACTGCCAAGTTTGAGGGGATTTGGTCTTGCTATTGGATATATCTTCTGATCCGGTAAAAAATATTACCCAATAAAAAGAGCGCAAAGAATTTCTTTGCACTCTTTTTATTCATCATCGGATTGATTTTTTCCGAAGTAGTTGGGATACCGCAGGAAATGCAATTCTTTTACTTTTTCTGTAAGCGTCAATCGCAATTCTTCAACATTGGTGCGGTTAACAGCCGAGATAAATATGCAGGTTCCGGGAATTTTTGAAATCCAGGATCTTTTCAAATCCTCCAGAGTCATATTTTCCCTGGTTGCCGGAGTAAGATCATCCTCTTCTTTGGGTATGAAATGGTAAGCGTCAATTTTATTGAAGACAAGAAGTGTGGGTTTGTCAGTGGCCCCGATATCAACGAGCGTTTGGTTTACTACATGGATATGATCTTCAAATTGCGGATGTGAAATGTCCACCACGTGGATGAGGATGTCAGCTTCCCGTACTTCATCGAGGGTCGACTTGAACGATTCAATCAGGTCATGCGGAAGTTTGCGGATAAATCCTACCGTGTCGGAAAGCAGAAAAGGAACGTTGTCGTAAACGATTTTACGTACAGTGGTATCGAGAGTGGCAAATAATTTATTCTCCGCAAAAACATCGCTCTTGCTGAGCAGGTTCATCAATGTTGACTTCCCGACGTTGGTATATCCCACAAGGGCAACCCGGATTAATTCACTGCGTTGTTTGCGCTGTGTAATACTTTGTTTTTCAAAATCGCGGAGTTTGGCTTTCAGTTTTGCTAGTTTATCACGGATCACACGACGGTCGGTTTCTATTTCCGATTCTCCGGGTCCGCGCATCCCGATTCCACCGCGTTGTTTTTCAAGGTGCGTCCACATCCTGGTGAGCCGGGGAAGCAGGTATTGGTATTGTGCAAGCTCAACCTGCGCCTTTGCCTGTGCCGTTCGTGCGCGTTTTGCAAAAATATCAAGGATCAGATTGTTCCTGTCGAGTATTCTGCATTCGAGTGCTTTTTCAATGTTCCGGATTTGCGTACCGCTCAATTCATCGTCAAAAATAGCCAGATCTACCGCATGAGTTTTTATATACCCCGCGATCTCGTGGAGTTTCCCGCTACCAATGAAGGTTTTGGAATCCGGACTCTCCATCCGTTGAGTGAATCTGCGTAAAGTGTGTGCCCCGGCAGTCTCAGCGAGAAATGCAAGTTCATCAAGATATTCGGTTACCTGGTTTTCGTTCTGATGTTTATGAATCAGGCCAATCAGGATGCAGGTTTCTTGTTTACGCGCTGTAGATACTGGTGGTTGAGGCATTCTTTGTGCTATTCTTTTTGGTTAAGATAAATTTGATCATTTGTCTTTTTTTACATCCATCCTTTGAGGCGGTAATAGGCGATGGCCAGATATTCACGGATGACAATTACTTCGTACCGGAGATGCGTCCAGAATTGATAGCGCAACTGCAGGTTATCCCCGACATCGGCACCTGGAATTTTTCTTCCGCCAAGTTGGTTTTCCGTGAAAAAGAGATTTGTTTCAATTGCTTTTTCAAAGGCAGGTAATCCGCTCACCTGCCTGAATCCGAGGTTGCGGAAACAACCTACTGATCTTTTAACATGTTCGGGAGAGGAAATCACGAGTATCGGTTTGAACATGTTCAGTATCGGGTAGAGCTCCAGGCATTGTCCGCGTGTATTTTTTCCTTTGCATTCAAGCCGGATCCGGCTTGAATCCAGTCCCTGCTCCATCAGGTATTTCCTGAACAGGGAAACGCTGCTTGTGCTGTCTTCCGGTTCACCGGGTAAGGTGAGGATGACGGTGGCATGCGGAAATGCTCTGGATGCCCGGAGTGTGTAATACGCTCTCATTAGATTGGATTCACTTGGAAATCCGCCGCCACCCATCAACACAATCGTTTCGGGTGTTTGTTTGATTTTGCCCTCAGATGCCCCGAGATGGTAGTACATCCAGAAAGGGCCTGTTGTAAAAGCAAAAGCAATGAGCAAAAGAAAGACAAGCCCTGAAATGAAGAGAATTTTTTTCAGGGGGTTTTTCAAAATTGCGTAGGCCTTACTAAACATGGATGAATGTAAAGGTAGATTAAAATAAAAAACAGTTCGCTTTACGCCCGGAGTACGGTATAAAAAAAGGAACGATGTGCGTTCCTTTTCAATTGTTTTTCAAGGTTAAATTTTTATACTCCAAAAAGAATCATGAACTTCATGGAGTCGTGCACGAACTTATTCGCTGAGCGCCGTATTCGAACGTAAGGTTTGTACATACACTCCGACTGCTGCAATTTCTTCCGGAGTAAGATAGTTCAGATAAGCCGGCATTTTACCCTTACTGCCTTCACGTATCATCTGCTGGATACTTCCAGCATCTTTGGTTGATAGTGTGAGATCTGTTGCCGCCCGGTAAGCTTTCTTTCCATCGGTACCATGACAGAAAGCACAATTTGCAGCAAAGACCCGGGTGCCTGTGACCAATTGACTGCCATCACCATTTGAAACAAGGACTTTGGCTGGAATAAAGGGCTTGTTTTTACTCATTTCACCCAGACCGTAGGATCCGATGATGAGGAGAAGTGACAACAAGGCGAGCCCTTTGTTGTATCTTTTAAATGCTACAATCGCCAGTGGAATCGAAATTACGACAAAGGCCAATTTGATCAGGTGAAACACCTTGATACCGCCGAGGAGAATGAACAGCCAGGAACCGGTCACCAGGAACAACGTGCTGATGATCATTTCCGGTACTTTGATCATGCGTGCGAAACTATCGAGTTTGGCCTTGTTGCTGAACAGTAAAACGGTTTTTACCACATAAATCAGCAGGAAAATCATCACACTGACCATGTGTATTTTTGCAAGTAAAGAAGAGTCCATCGGAATGTGTTTCCGCCAAAAATAGGGAAAAATATCTTCCCGCAAAGGATAGATTTGAACCTGACTTCCCGCTATCTTGCAAGTAGCAATGGTCACTTTCCCTGCCAGGTACAGGAAGTTCCAAAACAAAATCCCGCAACTTTTGTTCAGTCCTTAAATTCGCACATGAAAAAAACAATACTGCTTCCTGTATTCCTGATTTTAAGCTGGACATCGGTTGTTGCCCAACCGTACCAGACTGGCCATCGTACCCTTTTCTTTACTGACTCTGTCAGGAACAGAGTGATTCAGACCGAAGTGTATTATCCCGCTGACAGTAGTGGCGAAAATGTTCCGGTCGCTCAGGTGAATAACGACAGATTTCCAACTGTTGTTTTCGGACATGGATTTGTGATGAGTTGGGATGCTTACCGGAACATATGGGATGCAGTCGTTCCACACGGGTATATCGTAGCATTTCCGATAACAGAAACGGGCTTTTCTCCGCAGCATGTTGAACTTGGGAAAGACCTGGCTTTCCTGACGGATGCACTTCAACAGGAGGGTGCTCTGAGCAATTCTGCATTTTACAACCGTGTGGATTCTGCATCCTGTGTAATGGGTCATTCTATGGGAGGCGGAGCAAGTTTTCTTGCTGTTCAGTTCAATCCCCGGATTACTGCACTGGCAAATTTATCTGCTGCTGAAACAAATCCCTCCGCAGTCAGTGCCGCCGGAAATATTGGGATTCCTGCATTGCTCATTGCCGGAGAAAATGACTGTGTCACACCGCCTGCGGTCAATCAGGTTCCCATGTATGATTCCCTGCAAAGTACTTGCAAAGCGCTGGTGACCATTCATGGAGGTAGTCACTGCCAGATGGCAGACAATAATTTCTTTTGCAGTATCGGTGAAAGCAGCTGTACTCCGGCACCGGCCATTGCCCGGGCAGATCAGCACGAAGTTATCAACCGGTTTTTAATTCCATGGCTGAATTTTCAATTAAAAGGAAATTGTGCAGATGGTTTACGTTTCGACTCTTTAGCCACCCTGGATACTTCGGCCACAACCGTAAAAAATTGCCTTTTGTGCACCGGAACATCCATCCGGATTGTTCCTGAGGACTCTGGATTGATTTTTGGGCCCAATCCGGTGAATGATTTTTTGCAAATCAATTTTGCGAAAATTATTCCCGGGGAAGTAAAAATATTTGTGATGGACATGTTGGGAAATAAAAACGCATCGAAAACATTTTCATCCGGACAGGCTTACACTCTTGATGTGAGTGCCCTGCAAATGGGGGTATACCTGGTCGGTGTACAGACGAACAATAAAATCAATGTGTTTAAAATGGTCAAACACTAAACTGATTTTACATTTTCATAAATCTCAGCTTCTGGTTTGTATTATTATTTTGCAATTCAATAAAATATACTCCTGTAGCCAGGCGGGACACATCCAGATTGTTATGGAGTGAGGAAAGGTTCTCGCTCAGGAGCAGTTTCCCGTTGATGTCAGATACTTTAACTGCAGATTCAAAATACCATTTTGAAAGCACATGAAGTGTTGAGCCTGCCGGATTCGGGTATACTTGTATTTTCTCAGAATTTTCTATTTCCGTTGTGTTCGTTATTGTATTGTTCCGGTACATTGTTGTTCCTGTAAATCCGAAATAGCTCAGGAAGAAAACATCCCGGTCTCCGTCTTCATCGTAATCGTTAAAAACAATTGGCAATGCGAAGTGGAGTGTATCCCAGGGCGAGATGTCGGTAAAGGAATTGTTTCCGTCATTTCTCATCAGGTGTGATCCGGAAATAGCGATATCGAAATCTCCATCACCATCGATGTCAGCCCAGTCAACCGAACCGGGTTCTCCGCTCATGGGCAACACATTGGGCAATTCTGAGAATACTCCGGAGTTATTTTCATAAATCAATGTGAATGCAGCATTTGTACTGTCAATTCCATCCATCAGCAAATCAACATCACCATCCTGATCGTAGTCTCCAAACTTCGCTGTTCCGGTAAAAAGACGCCGGAATGCATCCGGTGTTTGGCTGAACTGACCATTTCCATCATTGTGAAATAAACCACAGAAACCGTTGAATGAAAATGTTCCGCGGCCGGTGATGAAAAAATCGGGTAGCGAATCCCGGTCGTAATCAGCTACCTGAATATCTGCTTCAAATAGGGAGAAGGGAAATGCCATGGTATGCGAAAAACTTCCATTCCCATCGTTGTGATACAAAATTGCGGTATCTATAAAACTTCCGTCAATCATGCCACTCATGATTAAATCCGGAAATTGATCACGATCATAATCTATCCAGCGCATACATCCTATAAACCCGGGCAATCCGGTGTTTGGTACCAGGCTCAGCAGTGGTGTTCCATCGTTCCGGTACAAGGCGGTTTGTGCATTACCGTTGGTTTGCCCGTTTAGTAACAAATCCAAATCTCCATCGTGATCAAAATCCCCCCAGTTGCCTGAGCCATTTGAAACTTTGATCATTGTGGAGTCGATGAGAACAGGAATGCCATTGTCAATGCGATAAAATCCGCTCCATTCTGCTGTTGTGCTTCCGAACCCTGACAAAACAAAATCCTGGTCACCGTCATTGTCGTAATCAGCAAAGGCCACAGTTGCGCCTGAAAGCCCTTTCAGGTTCCAATTCTGATCAATGAGAAGTTGAGCGGAGGAAGCAAGGCTTGAAAAGAAAATAAGAAACAGTAGTATGTGCTTATTCATAAAATGAAATTTTCAGAAAAATACAAAATCATGCACGGATGCAACACATTCGGACCAAGTGGTATTAAAATTTGACAAATGCATGAAAATAGGGATCTGTTGTGATCTGATTTGTACTGAGTCCATTTCAAAATTAAAGTACGATTTCCGGCAGACGTACTCCCAATCAACACAGCATTCCGGAAAAATGATTGTAAACCTGTGATACACTTGAATATGCCGTGGATTCATTTTCGTAAACTTTAGCCAGAGCGGCATAAATATATACTTGATCAGATTTTGAAACTGATTAGGCAGTCGAAAATTCCTGAGCGAAAAACTCAAAACGAGGATAAATCGATCGAATCCCGGTGCTTTGGAAAAGAGATCCACCTCCTGTTTGATCCGGAGTTTTTTCCTCAGAAGACCCAAATGTTAAGAAATTTTAACCAAGTAATTCGGGCTATTTCTTTACATTCGTCATTCCCTAAAAGTTTATTATGCAGAAAATTTCTACGCTCCTGACCGGGTTCTTTTTTATTGCCCTTCTGGGAACCGAGGCTCAGGTAACTTTCCCGGTAAACGGAACCACAGACCCACGACACACGCTGTATGCTTTCACGAAAGCAAAAATCGTAGTCGATGAGAAAACTGTTCTTGATTCAGCAATATTGCTGGTTCGCGACGGAAGGATTGTAAATTCCGGTAGGGGCCTGAGTATTCCTTCGGATGCTGTAGTGTTTGATTTGAAGGGAAAGATGATTTATCCTTCTCTCATAGACATATTCACTGACCACGGTCTGCCCGAAGTGAAACGGCCTGCCGGCGGAGACGGTTCCCCGCAGTTTCTCAGTAATGTAAAAGGAGCTTATAACTGGAACCAGGCCATTCGTGCGGAATACGATGCATACAGGAATTTCAATGCCGATCCTAAAAAATCGGATGAATTAAGAAAACTTGGTTTTGGAACGGTCATGAGCATCAACCGTGACGGAATCGTACGCGGGAGCTCGGTGGTTTCTGTTTTGGGTGATGGGAAAGAAAATGATCTGATTCTGCGCGAGCGTGCAGCAGCAGTTTACTCTTTTGAGAAAGGTACTTCCACACAGGATTATCCGTCCTCTTTGATGGGAGCCATTGCCTTGTTGCGCCAGACTTATTATGATGCACAATGGTATATTAAAGGAGGATATTTAAAAGAAGTAAATATTTCTCTGGATGCTTTCAATAAGCTTCAGTCACTGCCGCAGCTATTTGATGCGGGAGACAAACAAAATGAATTGCGTGCCAACCGTATCGGGGACGAGTTTGGGGTAAATTATATCATCAAAGGCAACGGCGATGAATACGAAAGAATCGGGGAAATCCGTGAAACCGGTAATTCATTCATTGTGCCGCTAAATTTTCCGGATGCCTACGACACAAGTGATCCGTACGATGCCTTGAATATTTCCTACCGGCAGATGAAACAATGGGAAATGGCGCCATCAAATCCTTCGTCTCTTGAAAAAGCGGGAATCAATTTTGCACTCACAACAGCAGACCTCAAAAATAAAGCGGATTTCTGGAAGAATCTCAGAAAAGCAATCGGTAATGGATTGTCCGAACAACAAGCGTTCAAGTCTCTCACCCGGATTCCTGCTGAAATGCTGGGACTGGCCGATCAGGTTGGTACACTCAGAAATGGAATGATTGCGAATTTTATCATCACCTCCAAATCCATTTTTGAAAAAGACAATGTGATTTATGAAAACTGGGTCAAGGGGAAACGGTACCAGATAAACGATTATAATCTGAGTGACATTCGCGGAAATTATACACTGAGTATAGGAAATATAGCACCGCTCCGTCTTAAAACCGGTGGCGAGATGCTGAATCCGGAAATTCAGTTATTCGAAGATACAACTTCAAATAAAATTAATTTTTCACGGACGGGGAATCTTGTAAACCTGCAGTTCGAATTCAAAAAGCGTGAGCCCATTGGTACTGTGCGCCTGAACGGATTAATCGAAGAAGTTGGCGGTATGCACTGGTCAGGAAATGCACAGCTTCCGAATGGGGATTGGGTGAAGTGGTCGGCACGATTTGACTCGGCTTTCGTTGCGGCGGCAAAAAAGGATACAGTGAAAACGGATACAACTGCGATGGGCCCGTTGACCTATCCGAACATGGCATATGGCTGGAAAGAACTTCCGAAACAACAGACAACCTTGTTTTCAAATGTGACTGTATGGACCAACGAATCCGATGGGATCCTCCGGAATGCAGATGTCCTGATCAGCGATGGTATCATTAAACAGGTCGGAAAGAAGATTTCTGCTCCTCAGGGAGCTGTAGTCATTGATGGTACCGGGTTGCACCTGACTTCCGGCATTATTGACGAACATTCTCACATTGCAGTTTCTGATGCGGTGAACGAATCGGCTCAGAGCTCTTCTGCGGAAGTCCGTATCGGTGACGTGATTGATGCTGACGATATGCAAATTTACCGTCAGCTTGCTGGCGGTGTCACAACTTCCCATATTCTTCACGGCAGTGCCAATGCAATCGGCGGACAAACACAGCTGATCAAACTGCGTTGGGGACAATCACCTGAAAAATTAAAATTCAGGGGCTGGCCAGGATTCATCAAGTTTGCGCTTGGGGAAAATGTAAAACAAAGTAACTGGGGAGATCGCCAGGTCCAGCGTTTTCCGCAAACCCGCATGGGTGTAGAACAAGTTTACATGGACTATTTTACCCGCGCCCGTGAATACGAAGTTCGGATGAATAAATATTCACTGGCAGACAATAAAACCAGGAGTACCCTGTCCCTTCCAAGACGTGATCTTGAACTGGATGCATTGGTGGAAATTCTGAACCGCAAACGGTTCATCACCTGCCACAGTTATGTCCAAAGCGAAATCAATATGCTGATGCATGTTGCCGATACATTTAATTTCAGGATCAATACCTTCACACACATACTCGAAGGGTATAAAGTGGCCGATAAGATGAAGAGCCACGGTGTTCGCGGTGCGTCTTCGTTCAGCGACTGGTGGGCTTATAAATATGAAGTGTACGAAGCGATTCCGTATAACGGAGCCATTATGAATAAAGCGGGCCTGACGGTATGCTACAATTCGGATGATCCGGAAATGGCCCGCCGGTTGAATCAGGAAGCAGCAAAAGCTGTGATGTACGGTGGCATCAGCGAGGAAGAAGCCTGGAAATTTGTTACACTGAATCCCGCCATCATTCTGCGGGTTGACGACCGGGTGGGAAGTATCAGGGCAGGCAAAGATGCAGATCTCGTTTTGTGGAATGATAATCCACTTTCCATTTATGCAAAACCCCTCCGGACTTTTGTAGATGGTATCTGTTATTTTGATATTGAAAGGGATCAGCAGTTGCGTGTGGAGCTGCAAAAAGAAAAGGCCCGCCTTGTTCAGGAAATGAATAATGCAAAGGCTAGGGGTGAAGCCGTTCAGAAGGGTGGCATGCGGCCCACGATCATTAAAGGGTGTATCGGTGAAGAAGAGATCCTGATGAAGTAAAACTGTTACTACTCTCAGGCATCTCCGAATACGGTACATTCCGAAACTACATAGATTATACCCGGTACAACATGAAAAATATCTTTCGTATTCTTGCAACTCTCTGCTTTCCGACTCTCCTCATCGCCCAAAACCCTGCACCTGCTTTGCCTCAAAACGGAGCGGTGCTGATCATGAATGCCACAGCACATCTTGGCAATGGCAAAGTAATTGAGAATTCAGCCATCGGCTTTGACAACGGGAAACTGATTCTTGTTGCAGATGCTACAACTATTAAGATCGACCGCTCCCGGTACAAGACAATTATTGACGGAAACGGGAAACATGTTTATCCGGGTTTTATTGCATGCAACACCACACTCGGACTTTCCGAAATAGACATGGTCCGCTCGACGAATGATTATGCTGAAGTTGGGGAGATGAATGCAAATGTCCGCAGTATCATATCCTACAATACCGATTCAAAAATTATTCCAACAGTCCGCAGCAATGGTGTATTGCTAGCTCAGATTGTACCCCAGGGAGGAATTATTTCAGGACAAAGTTCTGTGGTGGAGCTGGACGCATGGAATTGGGAAGATGCAGCTTACAAGATCGACGAAGGTCTTCACCTGAACTGGCCGCGTATGTACATTGCTCGCACCAGTTCTGCAGAAAGCGAAGAAGTACAAAAGCTTCGCATGACCCAACAACTTTCCGCGATTGATTTATTTTTTCGCGAAGCGAAGGCTTACTCAATGCAAGCGAAGCCGATCGAAGAAAATCTCCGTTTCGAATCCATGCGCGGCCTTTTTAATGGCACAAAGAAATTATATGTGCATTGCGACTTTGTAAAAGAGATTGTTGCCGCAGTTGATTTTTGTAGAAAATACGGAGTACAGATGATCCTGACCGGAGGAGCTGATGCCTGGCGTGTAACCGGACTGCTGAAGGAGAACAATATTCCGGTTGTATTGGGTCGTGTACATTCCCTGCCCCCGAGAGAAGATGACGATGTCGATCTCCCCTACAAGCTTCCTTTCCTTCTGAATAAGGCGGGAATAGTTTATACCGAAACAATGGATGGTTCCTGGCAGTCGAGGAATATAATGTTCAATGCCGGAACTACTGCCGCTTACGGATTATCCAAGGAAGACGCACTGCGGAGCCTCACGTCCTATGCTGCTCAGATTCTCGGGATAGACCAGACTGTTGGTACACTGGAAACAGGAAAGGATGCAACCTTATTCATCTCGTCCGGTGATCCATTGGACATGCGGACCAATAATGTCAGGCAGGCTTTTATCGCGGGAAGGGAGATCAACCTTGACAATGTTCAAAAACAACTCTACAGGAAATACCAGGTGAAATATGGTATTGAATAATTTTAAAGCTGTCTCCATGGCAGAATTCAACAAGTAACCAGACACTTATTAAAAATCACATGAAAAAAGGACTACAAAAAGTGCTGCTGGCAGCACCCTTGATGTTGTTTGTTATTTTCTGGCAACAGAAAGACGCCACAGCAGAAGTACCCGGAGTTACAGAATCAGGCTTTGACTACATAGCCGATCGTTTTGCTGACATCCAGGTACTGCGTTATGAAGTAAAAGGTTTTGACCAGCTGTCACTGCAGCAAAAAAAACTTGCCTATTACCTTTACCAGGCGGGGTTATCCGGACGGGATATTTTCTATGATCAGAAATACCGCCATGGATTATTGGTAAGAAAAACTCTTGAAGGCATCCTGGAAACCTACAAAGGAACCCGGTCAGGGGAGCAATGGGATAAATTCACGGTGTATTGCAAGCGTGTGTTTTTTGCTAACGGAATTCATCATCATTATTCCGCAGATAAAATGTATCCGGAATGCAGTGCAGAGTTTTTTGCCGGTTTGTTGGCAAAATCAGATCCGGAAAAATTACCGCTGGAAGGGATGAAATTGCCAGAATTCACTGCATTGGTAACGAAAACAATATTTGACACAAAACTAGATACCAAGTCAGTCGACCTGAGTGACGGCGTAGATGTGGTGCAGGCTTCAGCGAATAATTTCTATTCAGGTGTCACACAAAAGGAAGTGGAAGATTATTACAATGCAATAAAGGAAGCGAACCCGGAAGACAAATCACAGATCGGCATCAACTCCCAGGTGCTGAAAGTAGGAGGAAAGGTTACAGAAAAAGTTTGGAAACAGGGAGGCATGTATGGAGCGGCGATTGATAAAATTCTTTTTTGGTTGAAGAAAGCAGAAACTGTAGCGGAAAACGAAGCGCAGAAAAAAACAATCTCATTGTTGATTAAATTCTATGAAACTGGAAATCCAAAGATTTTTGATGAATACAATATTGCATGGGTGGAAGATACTTCAGCACGAATTGACTTTGTAAATGGATTTATTGAAGTATACCAGGATGCATTGCAGAAGAAAGGCTCCTTTGAAGCAATCGTTTCCATGAAAGATCTCGAGGCCACCAAACGGATTGCTGCGATTTCAAAGGAAGCACAATGGTTCGAAGACCATTCGACGATTATGGATGAGCACAAGAAAAAGGATGTCAAAGGAATTTCAGCCAGGGTAATTACAATTATCGGTGAAGTTGGTGATGCCGCTCCTTCTACACCCATCGGAATCAACCTGCCAAACAACGAATGGATACGGGAAGAGCATGGTTCCAAATCCGTATCTCTTGGGAACATCGTAGAAGCATACAACTATTACCGGGCAAAGAGTCCTGTCATAAATGAATTCGGCTCCAGCCCTGAAGTAATTGAACGCGCAAAAAAATACGGCGCCCTTTCGGGAGATCTTCATACCGACATGCACGAAGTGATTGGCCACGCTTCCGGATTGATTAATCCCGGTGTGGGGCCCACTGAAGAAACACTGAAAAATTACGCAGGTATTCTGGAAGAAGCCCGCGCCGACCTTGTGGGTTTGTATTTCTGTATGGATCAGAAACTGATTGATATTGGTGTGAGCCCAAGTCTGGAAGTGGGCAAAGCGCAATACGATTATTATATCATGAACGGAATGATGACGCAACTCAACCGGATTGAAAAAGGAAAGAATCTCGAAGAAGCGCATATGCGCAACCGTCAACTGGTAGCATCATGGGCATTTGAAAAAGGTCAAAAGGAAAAAGTGATTGAACGCATCGTGCGCAATGGTAAAACATTCCTGGTCATCAATGATTATCAAAAACTACGTGAACTTTTCGGTCAATTGCTCAGGGAAATTCAGCGTATTAAATCGGAAGGGGATTTCAGTTCCGGCAGAGACCTGGTGGAGAAATATGGTGTGAAAGTGGATCCTGTAATTTTAGCTGAAGTGCATCAGCGTTATGAAAAATTAAACATTGCTCCCTACATGGGATTTATCCAGCCAAAGATAGTTCCGGTAATGGATGGAGATAAAATTTCAGATGTGAAAGTGGAATATCCGAAGGATTTTATTCAACAAATGCTGGACTATGGGAAGGACTATGGATTTCTCCCGGTAAAGAATTAATGCCGTAAATTTTAGCAGGGAAGATCACACAGACGGTGGTCTTCCCTGTTATTTTTTTACCTCCCTGTAAATCATGCCTTTTATTTTTTTCAAAAGATCTTCGGTGTCAAAAGGTTTTGCAATGAATTCATTCATCCCGGCCTGGTAACATCTTTCCACTTCATCCTTCAGCGCACTGGCTGTCATTGCAATGATTTTGGTGTCTTTCGCCGGAGAATCCAGTGTGCGGATTGTTTTGGTTGCATCATAACCATTCATTTCCGGCATCTGAACATCCATCAAGACCACGTCGTACCGGTTGGTTCTGACTTTTTCAACCGCTTCCAGTCCGTTCACGGCAACGTCAATTTGGATATCTGAGAGTTCTTCGTGCAATGTATCCACTGCAACGATGCGGTTAAAATCGTTGTCTTCAACGAGTAAAATCGAAATTCCACGCAGTGCTTCGCGTAAATCTTCCGAAGGAATGTTGTTCACTGACACCGAGTCGGGTTGTGCCGTTGCCGGATAGGGGATGGTGACAGTAAAAGTTGTTCCCTTTCCCGGTTCACTTTTCAAATCAATGGTCCCGTGCTGGAGCTCGGCCAGTTTTTTACTGATGGCAAGTCCAAGTCCTGTTCCTCCGAATTTCCGGGTGGTTTCACTGCTCTCCTGGGTGAAGCTCTCGAAAATTTTACTGATATTTTCCGGTGCAATGCCAATGCCGGTATCGATCACTTCAAATTGAACACTGGTCATTTCCCCGGCAACAGGATTTTTCGGAGTGCTGCTGCACCTGACCTGTACAGATCCATGTTCTGTAAACTTAATGGCATTTCCGACCAGGTTGATGAGCATTTGCGATAAACGCACGGGATCTCCTATGAAAAAGTCATGCATATCTTCATTGGCAGTAGTGGAAAAAGTTAATCCTTTTTCCTCGGCTTTGTACCGGAGTGTATTGTAAATACCGGATAATGACTGCCGGATACTAAATGGAATTTTTTCAAGTTCAATTTTTCCGGCTTCTATTTTTGAAATATCCAGAATGTCATTGATAATGACAAGGAGGTTATCGGATGACTGAGCAATGGCATCCAGGTATTTTAACTGATCCGGTTTGGGTTCTTTTTCCCTGAGCAGGCGGGTCATTCCCATGATGGCATTTAGCGGCGTCCGGATCTCGTGACTCATGTTCGCCAGGAATTGCTCCTTCATCCGTGTAGTTTGTATTGCCACTTCACGTTCTTTTTTCAGTTCAAGATTTCGCAACCGGGCATGATAAATACCCCAAACAATCATGGAAATGACAAATGCCAGAAGGAAGCGAAACCACCAGGTGCGGTACCATGGAGGAAAAATAACAATAGAATAATCAATTCCGGTTTCATTCCAGACACCGTCGTTATTGGATGCCTTTACATGAAAAATATATGAGCCGGGATCCAGGTTGGTATAAGAAACAAACCGCCGGGTACCCGATTGTATCCATTCCTTGTCAAACCCTTCAAGCCAGTAAGCGTATTTGTTTTTTTCCGGTGCCTGATAACTCAATGCTGCAAATTCAAAAGCGATGTTGTTCAGTTTGAACGGTATCTGAATTTCCTTTTTTTGTAGTAACGAAATTCTTAATTCGTTGGATGAATCTGAGAATACAGAACGATCCAATATTTTTACATCCGTAAGAACAACTTTAGGAATGTATTCATTTTTATAGATACTATCCGGCCGAAAAGAATTGTATCCTTTATTGCTTCCAAAATAAATTGTACCATCTGTTGCGCGAAAAGAGGAATTCAAAATAAATTCATTGCTGAGCAATCCGTCACGGACATCATAATTTGTACATTCCCCGGTTTCCGGATTGAATTTGCAAATTCCTTTATTTGTGCTTAACCAGAGATTTCCGTGTGCATCCTCTTCGATGCTGTAAATTACGTTGTTTGGCAAACCTTGAGAATTGGAATAGACGGCTTTCACTTTCCCGGATGATTTATCGAAAAGATCAAGCCCACCTCCATTCGTACCAACCCACATACGTCCGGCGCGGTCTTCAAAAATGCAATTGATCCGGCTCTGACTGATGCTCTGAGGATTTGCAGGATCGTGTTTGTAGTGTATTACCTTTCCTGTATTGATCACATTACAAAACAAACCACCGTCTGTACATACCCACAGCAAACCTTGTTCGTCACACAAGACATCACGGATTATTTTATCCGTATACAAGCTGGCATCTCCACTGTTAAACGAGATCTTTTTCATGCCGGATCTGTCCGGATCCAGATAACACAGCCCTTTTCCTGTGCCGATCCATAATCCTCCGTATATATCGTTGGCCAGAGCCAGCACCATGGTACTGGCCAGACTGTTTGTGTCATTTTTTATCGGTAGGAAAAATTTCGCCGGAGCATTTTGACGGATATCCTGCTGCGGTCCTGAAAATAAATCGACGGCTTTCATCCATGCAAGACCTTTTCCGGAGGTGGCAAACCACATGTCCCCGCGTTGATCGCGCGTGATCGCATTGACAGAATATCTGTTCAGCGCACCAATGTCAATTGTATTTAAACCAGATTTATCCACCACACGAACACCGTAAAAGTCAGTTGCAAACCAATGTCTTTTTTGGTCATCAACGAAAATGGAATTAATGGCGAAATCAGTTGTGTCCTTTCCGAAAATATGTAACTCCCTGGCATGAAATCGATTTTTCCAGGGATCATAAATGGTGATACCGTTCACTGTGCCGATCCACAGCAATCCGCTTTCGTCTTTGCATAAACTGGTGACATAATTGTCGGCCAGACTTATTGTATGCGTAAATTCTTTTTGATACAATTTGTATTCGGCAATCCCCGCTACCCCGGGATAGTACCTGAAAAGACCGAAGGAACTGGCAATCCATGCTGTACCGTCTGAATTGACCAGGATATCGGTGAATGAAACCTGAGGCCTTTGACTGATTTCGGTAACCACAAATAGGGGTTCACTGGTAGAAAAGTCTTGTTTGGATTTAATATCAATCCTCCGGACCTGGCCATTCCCGTTACCAAACCAGATGTTTCCTTTATCGTCGGAAACAAGTGTATAAATAAGCGTCTCCTGAATAGGGGTGTGTGTACTGTGTGAAACACGAATGTTCTGGAAATCGCGCTGAATCTCATTTTTGCTCCATGTATCAGCGGACATGCGGCAAAGGCCCTTGTCAGTTCCAATCCACATGGTTTGAAATTTATCAAATGCAATATTAAAAATTGAATTACTGGGGAGGGAGGTGGTGTCACCTCGGTTTGATGTGTTCTGTTCGAAATGAGCTCGAATGACAGGTTCAGCATCATCGCTCTGCAAGGTGTCAAATCTCACATGATTTAAACCTCCGCCATCGGTCCCAACCCACAATCCTCCGAGCGTATCTTCAGCGATACAGAGGACATACGAGCCGTGCAATCCTTCTGCCTCTTTGCTGACAGGCATAAAGCGAACAAAATCGTTGTGCAGAAACCGGTATACGTTCAGCCCGTTTCGCGTTCCAACCCAGATATTCCCATGGTGATCCTCAGTGATTTCATTTATAAAATTATCGGATATGGTATGCGGATTTTCAGCCTGGTGATTAAAGACGGTATAGGTAAATCCGTCATAACGATTCAACCCGTCCTGGGTTGCTACCCAAATGTATCCACGGCTATCCTGGAAAATTTTTCGGACAGTGTTTTCCGACAAACTATTTTCAGAGGAGACCGCATCAAAACGGAGTGTAGTTGCCGGTTGGGCATACAGTGAAGTTACCGGAACAAGCAAAAACAGGAAAATAAAATAGCGGTTCCTGCAATAACAGAAAAACAAGGAAAGAAATGAATTATTTGGTGTAATTCCTGGTGTGGATTTCACATTAATTTTTCAATGTTCAATGCGTTCCGGAACCTGCTGTGAATCCTGCGCTATCCGTATAGGCCGTTTCACCAACTGAACCGCATTCAATAGGGCACATGGTTTTCGAACTCGAACGGAAAATAAGTCCGGCAGTAGATTTATCCAATTCATAATCGGGCCGTGTAACGCCTTCCACAATAATGAATGGCTCCGCCTGAGCTCCCGAGGCAGGCTTTTCAAGAAGACCGGTGTAACAATAAACGCCATTGGCCTTGGGATCTGCACAGAATATTTCGTCGAGCGCTTTTTTACTGATGTAAGCGCCGAACATCGGGGTGTTGTATTCATTCTTGAAATTGCGAAGGTATTCTCTTGCCTGGGATTCGGAGATCGTAGTTCCTCCGTTGGCTTCTATGGGACTTCCCGAAGAATAGCGAAGATTATTGTCGCAGGCACAGATATCGTAACCCAGTTCATTGGCCAGACTTTCTATATTCGTTGAATCGATAACAACTCCTTTGGAGCAGGAATCCGGAAGGAAATTCCAAATGCAGGTTTCATCCAGGACAAATAACAATACAACAGTGCCGAGGAGGGCAATGATCAGGTTTTTTGACATAGTGTGTGAATTTTAAGGGGTGTGAAGTATAAAGGATAGAAATAATGTGCAAGTACAAATGTTTACAACATGGCGCTAAACAAATATAAAACAATTATTTATACCGCAAAACCCTCTAAAATCCTTTCCTGCGTGAAAATTGTTCTAATTCAGGGCCGGAAAGTCAGGGAACTCATTCGTGTTGCATCAACCCACATTGATCCGGGCAAAGAAAGGCGGGAACATAGACGGAACTGTCATGCTCCGGATCGTTGACGTATTTAATCGTGTTTTTTACAGTATCCAAAACAGCGGGAGCAAGCATGATCATATATTGATTTTCACCGGTATACCCTCCGGATTTATCGAAACCGAAATAAACATTAAATGCATTACAGTCAGGATAAGCCTTGATTAAAGCTTCCAGTTGAGCTTTGGAGAAAGCTTGTCCAAAAATGGTTGCATTTGAATTCACCTCTTTGAAATTTGTTATCAATGCGTTCCCGGCCTGCTTTGATACTTTTTTTAAAGGGTTTCCTGACACGCCTTGCCCAAAGGAAAACCTGCTGATGCTTGAAAGTATCAGGACAATGATCAGTCTTTTTAAAAGAAATTTAAAATAAGGGTTGCGGAAGTGGTTTTGCATGTGATTCAGAATTAAGTAAATTAAGAATGAAAAAATAATTAAACGGTCAAATCTCCAATTCAAATATAGATAAAAGCATGTCGTAGGTTAAAATATAAGCCATACCGCCGGTTATTAAAATCAGGGGTAGAAAAGATTCTCCGGGAAAGGATAAATGTATTGCATCATTGTTACATCAAGAAACTTTCCGAATTTAAATCCGACCTCTTTCATTACACCGATAGTTTTGTACCCGGCTTTTTCGTGGATGCGGATACTTGCTTGATTATCAGAAGATATTCGTGAAATTACGGTGTGATTTTTAACCCTCTGCCCCTCCAGTGTGATGCTTTCCAATAGCCTGGATCCGATACCTTTTCCGCGAAAATCTTTATCAATATATACCGATACTTCGACGGTGGTATCGTACGCACAACGGTCACTCCATGGGCTCAGGGAGGCCCATCCGACAATTCTATCGTCCGCCACCGCAACAAGAACCGGATGATTTTGTTTATGTCTTCGAAACCATTCCATCTGGGCTTCCGCTGTTCTGGGTTCCACATCAAATGTGGCGGTAGTATTTAATACAGCCTCATTGTAGATTGCCAGAATGTCCGGTTGATCATTTTCTGTAGCAGCGTGAATTCTGATCATAAGTTGAAATTAAACGGTGAACCGAAAGGTCAAAAGGCCGACCCAATATCCACATTCATCTGTTTTGAGATTAACAATGGGTTTCAGATCAGTTCCGGGATTGATTGGATCCTTCTGGAATTCCCATTGCAGGATTCCCGGTGAGGTCCTGTATTTCTGTGCCTGAAGAACTTTCGCAGACACAAGTAAAATGAATGGAACCGGAAGAAATAAAATCAATCTATTCTGTTGTTCATTATTTTTCTTTGTTAAATTTACATAGAGTTTTCGAATATCTGATTTGAAGAAGTTGTTAATTAATTTTTTTATGAAACGCTTTTCCGGCTGCTGCTGGTCGATTATTTTTATTTTTTCTTTACTGTTTCAATCCTGCCATTCTGATCGTTCGGAAAAAATAAAAACGTATTCCATCGCGGAAATCCACCGGGAAAGCGTAAAAGCCAATGATTTCTTTGACAAATCCTTTGATGCATCCGTCTCCCGCAATCCTGAGCATCAGACGTATCTCGGGATAAAGAAAGATTATGGAAAATGGGCCGACCACAGTGACGAATTTGCAACCAAAGAAAACGAGATTGTAAGGCAGGAGCTCGATAGCCTCCGGAAGACGATTGATTTCGACCTGTTGGATGAACAAACACGTATCAGCTATAAGTATTTCGAATACAATGCTCAACAGCAGCTCGATAATTTTCGCTGGCGGTTTCACAATTATCCCCTGAACCAGATGGATGGTTTTCAATCCGGTGTTCCGGCCTTCCTCATCAATATGCACCGCATTGACTCGCTTCCGGATGCAGAGGCCTATATCAGCCGGTTGAATGGAATTCCGCAGTTGTTCAGTCAGTACATCGATGAATTGAAGATCCGGGACAGCCTGAAGATCATTCCTCCACAATTTGTTTTTCCTATGGTAAAATCAGATATACTGAATGTAGTGAAGGGCTATCCTTTTGACAACAGCAGTGTCCCCAGCCCCTTGTATGAGGATTTTGTTGCGAAGGTGGGAAAGCTGAATGTATCCTTGACTGTAAAAACCAAATTGCTGGAAGAATGCAAAAACGCACTGGTAAGTCAGGTCAAACCGGCATACCTTCAATTGCTGGAATACACGATAGCCCTTGAGCAAAAAGCCACACTCGACGACGGAGCATGGAAGTGGCCCGATGGTGCGAAATATTATATTTCAGCATTGCATACCACGACAACAACCGATTACAAACCGGAAGAAGTTTTTCTGATCGGAGAATCGGAAGTAGCCAGAATTCACAATGAAATGCGCAGGATTATGAAGGAGACAGGGTGGCAGAAAGATAATCTGCATGAATTTTTTGAATTCATGCGAAAAGATAAACAATTCTATTTTGCAAATACAACTGAAGGCCGGAACAAATACAAAGCGCTTGCAACCGGTATTATTGACAGTATGCGGAACACTTTGGATTTGATATTTAAAACGAAACCAAAAGCTGACATCGTTGTGAAGGCCGTCGAACCTTTCCGTGAACAATCAGCCGGAGGAGCTTTTTATGAAGATCCTTCTCCTGATGGAAAACGGCCGGGGACCTATTATATCAACTTGTACAACATGCAGGATCAGCCCGTTTACCAGGCCGAAGCTCTCGCGTATCATGAAGGGATTCCCGGACATCATATGCAGGTGGCTATTGCGCAGGAGCTGACCGGCATTCCTAAATTCCGCATGCACGGAGGAAATGTTGCGTATGTGGAAGGTTGGGCCTTGTATTCAGAACTGCTTCCGAAAGAATTTGGTTTTTATAAAGATCCATACTCTGATTTCGGGCGACTGGCGAACGAAGTTTTTCGGGCAGCACGGTTGGTGGTGGATGTCGGAATTCATTATAAAAAATGGACCCGTCAGCAGGCGTATGAATATTTTATAAAAAATACTCCTAATCCTGAAGGTGATTGCCGAAAGGAAATCGATCGATATATCGTGTGGCCATCGCAGGCTACAGGATACAAGATTGGAATGTTAAAAATTCTTGAACTGAGGGAATATGCACGCAAAAGTCTCGGAGAAAAATTTGATATCGGCGAATTTCATGATGTCCTTCTCACCAATGGACCTTTGCCTTTATCGCTTTTGTCTGAAAATGTGCGCGCCTGGGTAGAGCTCAAAAAGTCAGCCAAATAAATCGTTGCGCCCGTTGCGTCTTTGCGTACAAAATTTTGCGCGAAGGCACAAAGTACGAAACGGGCGGGTTACGCATCTTCCCGGGGCGTTTTGTAGTGAAACCCGATGGCCCAATCATCATCTGCGTCGATTGACGAGTCAAAAGTTTTGATCCAGTCATTGAATAAATTCCGGAATTCATCTATTTCTTCCGCAAGCAATGCAAGGTGATGCGCATCACCGAAATTCTGGTATGAGCAGATGAGCCCCACAACAGCAAGGTCTTTGGTTGCATTTTTTACAACCGACGCTTTTTCCATTTTATCAGAATAATAGTTCTCCACACTGATACTCATGAGCTTGCTGAAAAGCATCCTGGCTGCCTGGTGGAGGTGATCGTGAAAGCTCAATCGTTTTGCTTCTTCATCGAGGTTGTCAGAAATCGTTTCAGAAATTTTCAATAGTGAAACAGCTTTCCTGTAAACCGGAGTCCGGGTAAATTCAAGCTGTGCCTCTTTGAAACCCTGCAGGCCCGATAAGTCATCGAAGTCAGAACCATCGCCGGTGTGGGAAAAAGTTACAAAATGAAAATGAATATCCGATTCATTTTCATCATTCAGAAAATCTTCAGGAAAAACATCATCGTTATTCATCTGCTTTGCGTTTTTTTCCTTCGCCTCCTCAGTCACGAAGGCCGCAAAGTTTAGTTTAACAATTCGTCGATAGTCGCCTGTGTAATCGAATGGTAATTCGGACGGGCTTTTGCATAAATTTCTTTTGCAAGAATTTTTCCTTCCGGAGTCCTGGCCAGATCAGCATAGAGCGGCTTCACAAATTTGCGTCTTCCGACCTGATATAAAAACTCTTTTAAAGCAGGATAATTTAATGTGTACTTATTTGCAATCACAAGTTCGAGCCAGCAGAATAAAATCTCTGAGTTTCCTGTTTTTGAAAAATGAAATGCATCATCGAGATCTCTCATTTGCTTTTCAGTGAGTGCAGACGGAAGGTAACGCAGGAACCGTAACCATTCGTTGGTGGAATAATTTTTTGTATTCAAGGAAGCAGCGGGCAGGCCGTTCTTCCAGGCTTCAACCTGCTTTTCTACCGCTTCAAAACGCACCGAATGAATCAGCGGACAGTTATCCGGAATTCCGGGCCCGTAGACCCAACGATCAATATCAATTTTTTTCGCAGCTGCAGTATCGCCTGCAACCAGGTCCCGGGTGTATTCTTCAATAAATTGTTCGGTGGTAATGGTTTGGAATGCATGATGCCTGAAATGATTGCGGAGAAAGACATCGAATTTTTCTCTTCCAAATGTTTGTTCCATCAACAACAACAGGAAATGCCCTTTTTCATAAGCGATATCATTCATTCCATCATCCGGATCACGGCCTTCCAGTTTTAATTTCAGGTGAGTGTCGGCACTGGTATCACCGATTTCAGCAATGGTTTCTTTCAAATCTTCAAAACCGAGCAGGCTTTGCATATCGGAAAAATCTTTTCCATACAAAGCCTCCATTATTCTGTTTTCGAAATACACGGTGAATCCTTCATTCATCCAGAAGTCGTTCCAGGTAGCATTGGTGACGAGATTCCCGCTCCAGGAATGAGCGAGTTCGTGCGCGATCAGCGTTGTAAGGGATCTGTCACCCGCAAGAATCGTGGGGGTTGCGAATGTGACACGTGGATTTTCCATTCCTCCGAAAGGGAAACTGGGAGGGAGAACAATCACATCGTATTGTCCCCAGGCGTAGGGCCCATATAATTTTTCAGCGGCATCGACCATTTTCGGCAAATCGGCAAATTCCCGTACTGCATTGTCAATGGTAACCGGTTCTGCATATACTCCGGTTCTTTCGTCCAGGGGCTTGAATACAAAATCACCTACGGCCAATGCAAGCAGATAGGCCGGAATGGGTTGTGGCATTTTGAAATGGTAAACACCATCCGTTGATTTCTTTTGCGGGTTTTCGGCACTCATGACAGCCATTAAGCCTTTCGGAACATGAATAGTGGCGGAATACGTAAATCGAATCCCGGGACTGTCCTGCACCGGAGCCCAGGTGCGTGCTAGGATGGCCTGGGATTGAGTAAACAGAAAGGGAGATTTTTTTCCTGCAGTTTGTTCCGGTGTCAACCATTGCAAGGCTGCAGCATCCGGTGATGTAGTATAAAAAATTGTGATGTATTTTGTTTCAGGGGTAAGGTTGACGGCCAATGCTTTGCCCAGAAATGGAATGCTGTCGCCAAGATGAAATGCAAGGGGCTTTTCTGCATCATTCATCAGCACCTTTTGAATCGTCAGGTCCCGTGTGTCCAGGATAATCTGACTGGCTTCTCCTTTTCTGTCAAATTCAATCCGGGCGGTACCCGTTAAAATTTTTTTCTCGAAATCGACAGTGAGGGTAAGGTCCAGATGCTTGATAACGGCTTCTTCCGGACGTGCGAATGTATGTGGATCTTTTACGTGAACCGGAAGTGCGGAGGTTTCAGTTTGCATGGTCGTGGATGGATTGGTATTACAGGCGGCGAACAGGATTAACAGCAGCAGGCCTGCAGTTCTGAATAGTGAAATCATTGAATGGGATCAACAGCGTGATCAAATATAGCAAATTTGGAGATGCAATAGAATAGAGGGAGGAGAGTCATCGAAACGACTCCCTCACCTGCTCTGTCAGATGAATTCTTGATACAAAGGGGCGTAAAGTGCGTACTCAGGAACACAGAAACATTGACAGCGAAATTTTGGGTGCATGCGTGCACCTGCGTCCTCAAAAATCCGGTGAACTATTCTTTATCGTTCTGCAAAGTGGTCATCGCAATCATTTGCTTCATGGTCCGTTGCATACCATCCGGCGAGCCGTCCAGGAAAATGACATTTCCTTTTCCGTATTCACTAAAATTTTTCACCGCTTCTGTCCACATGCTGAAAAGGATTACCGAAGTATCCAGGTTGGCTTGCTGTAGCTCCTTTGCAGCTTCCGTCATTCCTTTTGCAACTTCCTGGCGGAACAAAGCAACACCTTGTCCCCGCATTTGAGCGGCTTCCCGTTCGGCTGCAGCAGAAATTTTTATTGCATTTCCTTCCGCTTCTGCAGCTTTGGTCTTCGTGATCAACAAAGCCTGACCTTCATTTTCAGCCGCAGCTTTTAAATTGTTCGATGCCACTACCTGACTCATGGATTTCATGATCACATCATCGAAAGTGATATCGTTCAACTGAAGGTCTTTGAGATGATACCCCCATTCTTCCAGACCAATATCAATCTGTTCTTTTACGTGTTCGGTAATGTCCTTCCGTAAACCAAGAACATCGGCCTGTCTTTTCGTAGCAACATATCCCCGGATAGAACCTTCGATGGTGCGGATCAAAGCCTGCATAAAATTTTTATCATCATAAAATTTAAACGCAACATTGATAATATTTTTTTCATCCTGATCAATGACAGAATACAGTAGCATCGCTTTGAAATAAACATTTGCCTGATCCACCGTGATTGCCTGAAACTCCAACTCTACTGATCGGTTCTGAATGGATACACGACGGTAAATCTGTTCGATGACCGGAATTTTAAAATTCAGCCCGGGTGTCATGATCCTGCGGTATTTCCCAAACATTGTGATCACTGCAATTGTGCCTTGTTGAACAGCCACAAAACTCATGAAGAGGAAGAGGGCGAGGAGAATGAGAAGAATGAGAGAAGATGAGATGACCATGGGGATGTAAATTGTTGAATGAAGATTGGCGATTGTTGATCGGCTTTGCTGTGAATTTAGTTATGAATATGAAAATAAAAAAAATGAGTAGATTAATTAGATAAGTAAGTGATGAATACAAATTAACGAAAAGTCTCCGCCAATCACTTCCTCAGAAAGCACACTTTGCCATTCACATTTCAGTAGCTGCGGTCTTTCGTCCCTCGTCCCCCGTCCCTCGTCCCCCTTGATCTATTCCTTTGACAAACTTGCATGCAGATATTCTCGATTCAACCGTGCGATATGAGAAATTGAAATCCCTTTCGGGCATTCGGCTTCGCAGGCCCCGGTGTTCGTACAGCTTCCAAATCCGGCTTCGTCATGTGCGGCAACCATTCTCAATACCCGTTCACGGCGTTCTGGTTGACCTTGCGGAAGCAAAGCAAACTGAGAAACTTTGGCAGAAAGGAAAAGCATGGCGGATGCATTTTTACAAGAGGCGACACAGGCTCCGCAGCCAATACAGGCTGCCGCATCAAAGGCTTCGTCAGCTTTTGATTTTTCGATTGGCAAACTGTTGGCATCCGGAGCATTTCCGGTATTCACCGAAACGTACCCGCCTGCCTGCATGATTTTTTCAAAACCTGTCCGGTCCACAACCAGATCCCGGATCACGGGGAATGCAGTTGCCCGCCAGGGTTCAATGGTGACCGTTTCCCCGTCGTGAAAATGACGCATGTGGAGCTGACAGGTAGTTGTTCCTTTTAGCATTCCGTGTGCCCTGCCGTTGATATACATCGAACACATCCCGCAAATTCCTTCACGACAATCGTGATCAAAAGCAACCGGTTCCTTGCCGTCACGGATGAGGCGATCATTCAATACATCCAGCATTTCAAGAAATGACATGTGCGTATTCACTCCCGGCATGTCATGTATTTCAAAGCGTCCATTTTCTTTCGCATTCTTCTGGCGCCAGATTTTTAGTTTGAGGTTGATAGTGTCTCCCATAGTTTAATTTGTGAAGAGTGAATGGTGAAGGGTGAATAGTAGTGAATGGAGAATAGTGATTAGTTAGAAATAATTGGAATTCAGTCTAAGGTATATAGTGAATTTAATTGAACAGAAGTAAAATACCGCAATGTAAAGGGGTTGATTTTACTTCTTACTCTTCACCCTTCACCCTTCACCCTTCACCCTTCACCCTTCACCCTTCACCCTTCACCCTTTAATCTTTTATTTATTATTGTTTTTTTTAATGATTCAATCCTTTTTTGTAATTCTGTAATTAATAATAGCACTTGAGTGTTCTTTTCTTCATCAATTAATTTCAATTTTTGCGAAATGAAAAGGAATGTGTCTAATTCTGCCAATGATCCTTTTGCTATATTTAAAAATTGAATGAATGATCCATTGCTATTTCTACTCCAGCCTTCTGCTATATTTGCCGGAACTGAAGTTGCGGCTCGATTCATTTGTGATATTAACCCAAACTTTTCCTCCTTTGGAAAAAGTCTAGTAGTATCATAAATTTTTACTGATAGTTCAATTCCTTTTTTCCAGATAACAAGGTCTTTGTAGCTTTGAATTGACATTTGTTTATTTTTAACAAATGTATTTTATCATTCTTTATTTTAATTCCTATATAATCAGGTTTTTAATTTAAACTTCTAGTGTGCAATTATCCGATATCTACATTAGCCACTGAACTCCAACTAATATGCAAACTTCATCATTCACTACTCTTCACTCTTTACTCTTTACTCTTCACCCTTCACCCTTCACCCTTCACCCTTCACCCTTCACCCTTCACCCTT
>DAORHY010000006.1:4424-31867 GCA_035438225.1 Bacteroidia bacterium | reverse complement strand
CAAAAAATTCCGGCACGCTGCCGGCCATATCCGACCGTAATTCTGTTCGCATTGCTGTTGTATCCAAGATTTCCCGTAAAATAATGAATCTGACGGCTGCTTATATCATTGCCATAATTCCACTGATCAAAACCTGCAATGAACCATTGCGGTGCAATGGAATATTCAACCAGCAGGACTGCCCAGCTTTGCTGATCCTGTTTGGTGTACATGTGCTGGAGTTCTGTTCTCAGATTTTTGGTCGATGTCATTCTGTAATTCAATTCCAGCACAGCGATATGCGAATAAACATTTCCGAAACCGGTACGTCCTTCAACAATGTCCTTATTGTAATTTTGGTACATATAAGAAAGAATCATCCGCAGTTTCTTACTCAGCTTTCTGTTGATTTCGATGTTAAAGTCTTCGAAATATACATCCTCTCCCAGGGCAAAAAAATCAGAAGTATATCCCAGGTCTGCAGCATCCGGATTGCCGGTGGTATCAATAGCGGCCTTTTTGATGGATTGGGCGCGGGAATAATTCAGTGAAATATCTGTTCCGTATTTTCCGCCCAAAGATGATCCCGCCTTGAGATTATAAAAAACTTCGGCCTGGAATCCAAACTCACCGTTTGGCTGAGTAGCGTATGGATACATTGCCGTCAGGATGTATGTGTGGTTTTTCGTCAATGCAGGCAGGTAATTAATGATCAGTGTATTTCCAACAGAATACCGGTCGCTGCGGAAGCCCATGTTGTCGATGCGTTTAGCTGCGAGCGTAATGCCAAGGCCTTTCTTCGTATATCCGGCATTCACCAGCAATGCTTGTCCTTCCTTGTAAATAAAACCATTGGAAGTGGACGGATCGTTGATCTTGTAAGCATATTCTGAACCGAAGCTCCATCCGCCTGAATTCACATTGAACCGTACGGAGGATGCGCCAACATTTAAAGGAAGATTAAACGTCGGATCCTGGTCTTTCTGATATTTGCTGACAAAACTCCCGCCCAGAATCCACTGTGTTTTCGCCGCGGCGCGGGAAGAAAACGATTCGTTGATATTCCATTCTCCGTCAAGACCGCGGACAATTCCTTCACCTGTCTGGAAAAATGTTCTTTGCCTGCCTATGATTCCTTTGAAATAGACGCCGGCAAAGGGTTTGTATTTAAGACGGAAACCATCCAGCGCATTATCGTATCCAAGTCCCCGTTCTTCATAGGAACGAAAAATAAGTCCGCTGCCAAATTGCTCATAGAAGTTTCCTGCAGTCATTTCCAGGTCACCGTTTCTGTAAGTGAGGTAACGGAATGGAATTCCGCTACCCTGGTAACGGTTATCAAATCCGGAAATCGGGTTGAGGTAACTTTCGTAACGGACGCCGGCCGAAAAATTGTCTTTGTCGTACACAAAATTGATAAACCCGTTGCTTAGCATTTTCTCCGGAATCTCCGGGGCTCCGATGAGGGAATCCTTGAAGTAATATTGAGCATCGAATTGCAGGTTCCCGTGGATTGGCAGGGAAGATATGCCTTGCGCAAGCAGGCTTCCGGTGAACAGTGAACAAGCGGATGCGAGGAGTAATGTTTTTGTATTCACGGATGTAAATTGAGGTGAATGTAAAAGCAAAAAATTCTTAATGACCTTTGACAGCTGCAGCAGGATTCATGAAAAAATCCTCATGAAATAATTATGCGAGGACATCTTCTATTTTGTGTCTCCGACAGGTTTGCCCTCCAGTACTTTTTTAACGACTTCGTAGAGTTCATCCTGGTTGCCTTCAGTGAAACCGACATGCTGCCAGACAATTTCACCTTTCCCATTGAGGACAAACGTATGTGGGGGCATGTTCACATTCATCGCTCTTTTGAAATCCCCGTTCGGATCAATGTAGGTTTCATACGACCAGCCTTTACCGTTTACAAATGGCGCGACGCGGCTCATGGTACGGGCATCATCCACGGATATGGCGACAAGCTTAACCCCGGTTTCTTTTTGCCAGGCCGCATATTCTTCGTGAATTGCGTTCAGCTCTTCGATACACGGCTTGCACCAGGTTGCCCAAAAATCAACAATGATCGGTTTTCCGTCATTGGACAGTTTATCTGTACTGAAATTCTCACCGGTAAGTGTTTTGACACTCACCGAAGGGAGGGTACGGCCTTTTGATTCCTGTGCCGAAACCGAAGTCCCGAGCAAGCCCAGGAGAAGGAAGGTGCAAACAGTGATTTTCATGGATTTCACGGGATTTTTGAAGTACAAATAAAGGAAAGTAGCTCAACATTAGCACTATGATTTGTCATTATTTTGTTAAAAAGATGCGGGTCCGGCTCTTGCACATTTTTATCTTGGAAATTATCGAAAAAAATCGTTGATTTGATGTTCTGATCGACTAACCAAAAAAACAACAATCAAATGAAGAAACAATTACTTACTTTATTGACCATTGCATTCGTTGGTATTTTTTCTACAGCAAAAGCACAAATGACCGCCGGTTGCATTGCTCCCAATTTCATTGCAAGTGACATTAATGGAACGCAGTGGAATTTGTACGATATTCTGGCTACCGGTAAACCGGTTTACATTGACGTTTCCGCTACATGGTGCAGTCCTTGCTGGAATTATCACAACAGCGGCGCCCTCGAAAATCTTTACAATTCATACGGTCCGCAGGGAACGAATGAGTTGATGGTGTTTTTCGTAGAAGGTGATGCAGCTACAACGAATGCTGATCTCCATGGCACCGGTTCAAATACACAGGGTGACTGGGTAACCGGAACTCCGTATCCCATCATCGACGATGCGACCATTGCAAATGATCTTGAGATCAGCTATTTCCCAACAATCTACCTGATTTGCCCTGACCGCATAATCCGTGAAGTCGGTCAACTTACCACAGCACAACTTTATTCTCAACGCACAACATGTCCGGTTGCCAACCAGGCAAATGCCAATGACGCCGGTTTGACGAATTCAAATCTCTGCCTGAATCCAAGCCTTGCATCCTGTTCCAATGTTGATATTGCCTGCCGCATTGCAAACTACGGCACCAGCCCGCTTACATCTGCAACTCTTACTCTTACGGTAGGTGGTACTGCTCAGCAGACAATCAACTGGACCGGCAATCTTGCAACCTACGAAACTGAAGTGTACACCTTTACCGGTGTTACCGGTGTTACCGGCACAAACAGTGTCAGCATTGCTGTTTCAAGCCCGAACGGACAAACAGACCCTACTGCTACGAATAACACCCGTACTGCATCTTTCCTCATTTATCCAAGCACTGGTGGTGCAGCTGTTTCTGAAGCGTATGCTGCAGCAACATTCCCTCCTGCAAGCTGGAACCTTATTAACGGCGGAGATGCTGCAACGTGGTCACGCAGTACAGCTGGACTGAACGGAGCCGGTTCTGCAAAGATGGATTTCTGGACTTCACCGCAGGGAGATGTCGATGCACTTCAGCTTCCGGCAATGGATCTGTCAGGTTTACAAGATGCTTCCATGACTTTTGACATTGCTCATGCCCGTTACAATACTTCCAATGACAACCTGAAAGTTAAGGTATCTGCAGACTGTGGCCAGACATGGACAACTGTGTTCAACAAAACCGGAGCAGCTTTATCAACAACAACAGCTTCCACCACCGCTTTTACTCCCACAACATCAACACAGTGGCGTTCTGAACTGGTTGCCCTGGCAGCATTTGTCAACAACTCAAATCTGTTCGTGAAATTCGAAGCGAACTCCGGTTATGGAAACAATCTGTACGTTGACAACGTGAATATCACTTTTACAACCGGCCTGACTACGGTAACCAAAACGGTTGCGTTTGAAATGTATCCGAATCCTGCTTCTGCTCAGGCAAGCGTGGATATCAATCTTGACCGGAAAGACGATGTTACCGTTGAAATCTTCAACAAAGTAGGCGCATTCGTTTACAGCCGGACAGAAAACGGAATGTCAGCCGGTGAACACAGCTTCACCATCAACACCAGTGATTTTGCCAAAGGCATTTATATGGTAAGTGTAAAAACTTCCATTGGTGCTACGCAAAAGAAACTTGTTGTTGAATAATCTTTGATTTGAATTTTGTTCTCCTGCTCAGGTGGGGGAACAAAGTTCAAATTTTGTTTAAACACCTTAGTAATTCACAGAAAAAATGAAAAAATTATACACTGCTCTTGCTTTCATCTTTCTTTTATCCTCTGGCACGTTTGCTCAGTCGCTCCAGGTGACAACGGATTCTGCAAGTCTTTCCGGACCTGCAACTATCCTGATGACCGGCACAGCGCGGGTTACCAATATCGGAGGCGGAACGATCAATGTTAAAGTAAGACGTACGGTGGTGGATACCGCAGCCGGTCACAGTGCATATTTTTGCTGGACCGGTACCTGCTATCCTGTTGCAACGAGTCAATCTCCAAACTATGTCGTGTTAAACCCGGGAGATTCAGACACTACCTTGCTTGCAGACCTTAACCCGCGCGGCTTTGGTGGCACAAGCACTGTTACCTACTGTTTCTTTGATGCGGATAATGAATCGGATTCAACCTGCATTACCTATACCTACAGGGCAAGCGGAGTCGGTGTGGATGAAATCGGAGCGTTGAGATACATCTCCAACATATACCCCAATCCTGCGGATGCTTATGCACGAGTTTCCTACTCCATCAACAATGGCAAGGATTCCCGCCTGGTGATCAGCAACCTGTTGGGTTCACTGGTGAAAGAAATTCAGTTAACGGAGAAACAAGGTGTTTCACTGATCCCTACTTCAGATCTTAAAACCGGCATTTACATTTGTTCAATAGTAATTGATGGTAAATCATACGGATCGAAAAAATTGATTGTTAGTCATCGTTAATTATTAAAAGGCAATTCTAAAAACGTATTTTAGGGAATGAGTACTGAGTTTTTTTGCGGTACGAGACGAGAGGAAGGAAGATACTAAAACGAAGTACCCGACTGACGAACAACGAAGTAGTGCAAAAAAAAATCAAGATTCGATAGTAATGAATTGACTTATAGAATTTAATTCGTTGCACCCGAAAGATGTAATTAGAAATGCCTTCAATCTGATTGTTAAAAAGGCTGTCCTGTCCGGACAGCCTTTTTTTATGCTTTTCCTGCCGGTTCAATACAGGGTTTGCAAGGCCCTGAATTTTGTTTACATTTGAAGATCAATAGGGTAAGAGTAAAACCTCCTTCCTGCGTCCACTTATTATTCATCTAAAAAACAACATGAAAAGAAACTTACGCATTCTGAGTGTACTTTGTTTATTTCTGTCCGGAACATTTTCTGTGCAGGCACAATTGGTTGACGGATCCATTGCACCCGACTTTACTGCTGCAGATATCAATGGAACAACTTATCATCTGTACGATTACCTGGATCAGGGAAAGACAGTTGTACTGGATGTTTCCGCCACCTGGTGCGGTCCATGCTGGTCCTATCACAATTCTGGGGCCCTGGAAAATCTGTACACATTGTACGGCCCGGGCGGTACCGATGAAATGATGGTCTTTTTCATAGAAGGAGACGGGGCAACCACACTGGCAGATCTGCAGGGAACCGGATCAAACACACAGGGCAATTGGGTTGCAGGAACACCGTACCCGATCATTGACAATTCGGCTATTGGCAATAGTTTTGCCATCCGGTATTTTCCCACTATTTACATGATCTGCCCGGATCGGGTGGTGCGGGAAGTCGGACAGCAGACGACTGCAAATTTGTACACATTGCGTGAAGACTGCAGCATCGCGGCTCAACCGGACGATGCAGGAATTACGAACTCAATGTTTGCATTGAACAATACACCCGCCTCTTGTTCCGGTGTTACGATACGTTACCGACTGTGCAACTACGGCACGAGTCCGCTGACCTCTGCAACGATTGACCTGATGGATGGCGTCAACGTACTTCAAACGAATAACTGGACCGGAACATTGCAACCTTATGAATCAGTCCCTCTCAGTTTCACTGCCGTTTCAGGGAACACCGGATACAACAATGTTACAGTTTCTGTTTCCAACCCGAACGGACAACAGGATGCAAATCCCCTGAACAATTCACAGAGTCAGTCTTTCCTGATCTATCCCGGAGCAGGCGGACCGGCAGTGACGGAAGATTATGCTTCCGCAACCTTTCCTCCCGCAAACTGGTATGTGATTAACGGGGGTGATCAAAGTGCAGGCTGGATGCGCAGTACAGCCGGGTACACCGGAGCCGGGTCTGCAAAAATTGATTTTGTAAATTCTCCTTCCGGAGATGCCGATGCACTGATACTTCCTTCCCTGGATCTTTCCACCTTTGACAATGCCGTGATGACTTTCTATGTGGCTGCTGCAACCTATGGTACATCCAATGACAACATTAAAATTAAAGTATCCACCAACTGCGGTACAACCTGGTCGCCGATATGGAATAAAACCGGAGCGTCTCTGGCTACTGGCGGTTCTGTGAGTTCTGCATTTACACCGACAACTGCCAGCCAATGGAGAAGCGAGACCGTAAACCGCACTCAATACACCGGCGCAAACAGAACAAACGTAATGTTAAAATTTGAAGCGCTCTCCGCACAAGGCAACAACGCGTACATCGACAATATCAACATAACACTGACAACCGGATTGAAGAGCATTACCCAGTCGCTTGCTTTTGATCTCTACCCTAACCCGGCATCCCGGCGTGCACAGGTTGATTTCACTGTTGATAAAACAGGGGATGTTACGATGGAGGTCATGGACAAGATGGGCAAACTCGTGTATTCATATACTGAAACAGGCATGATGCCCGGCCAGCACACTCTTGAACTGAACACCGCTGATTATGCCAGGGGAATTTACATGGTAAACATCAAGTCATCAACCGGTTCTTCCCAAAAGAAACTTGTTGTTGAATAAATTTAAAATCATGCACAAAAGCGAAGAGTATGAATTGCTCTTCGCTTTTTTTATGAATCACTTTTCTTTTCAAACAAGAAATTGCATTTTCCGGAGATGGAAACTTCATTCAAACAGGACAGAATACCGTCATATTTAATCAACAGAGTAGTTTTCAGGAGGATTCCACCGGAAATTTCAATGCGAATGGTCCTAGCAATCTGCCGGAGAAAATTTTTATTGTACTTTTGAACCCCTTCAAAAATCAGCGAAAGCAAAACCAACGCTTTTTATCGAACGGAATAAAAATACACAATGTCAAAATCCAACCTTAACCAGGAAGCCCTCGATTACCACGAACATGGAAGACCGGGCAAAATTGAAGTAGTTCCGACCAAACCGTACAGCTCTCAACGTGACCTTTCACTCGCCTATTCTCCCGGAGTGGCAATCCCCTGCCTGAAGATAGCCGAAAATCCGGAGGATGTTTACAAGTATACAGCAAAAGGTAATCTGGTCGCTGTGATTTCAAACGGCACGGCAGTACTCGGACTTGGAAATATCGGACCGGAAGCATCCAAGCCGGTGATGGAAGGAAAAGGTCTGCTTTTTAAAATTTTTGCCGACATCGATGTTTTTGATATTGAAATAAACGAAACCAATGTTGACAAATTTGTAGAAACGGTAAAAGCCATCTCTCCGACTTTCGGTGGCATTAATCTGGAAGACATTAAAGCTCCGGAATGTTTCGAAATAGAACGCCGGCTGAAAGAAGAATTGAAAATTCCAATCATGCATGATGACCAGCACGGGACAGCGATTATTTCCGCTGCCGCATTGCTGAATGCTCTTGAACTGGCACACAAAAAGATTGAAGAGGTGATCATTGTTGTCAGCGGCGCAGGAGCATCTGCTATTTCGTGTGCAAAACTCTACCTTTCACTCGGGGCAAAAAAGGAAAATATCATCATGCTCGACAGCACCGGTGTTCTCCACGAAAGCAGAAAAGACCTTGACGTAAATAAAATATTCTTTGCGACAAAAAGGAATGTCCATACCCTGGTGGAAGCGATGAAAGGCGCCGATGTTTTTCTTGGCCTTTCCAAAGGCAATATTGTTTCAAAGGAGATGGTACAATCGATGGCGAAAAATGCAATTGTCTTTGCACTTGCCAATCCTGATCCTGAAATTACCTATGAAGAAGCTGCTGCAGCGCGGCCGGATATCATCATTGCTACCGGACGTTCTGATTATCCGAATCAGGTGAATAATGTGCTTGGATTTCCTTTCATCTTTCGCGGAGCACTGGATGTGCGCGCCACGCAGATTAACGAAGCCATGAAACTCGCCGCTGTCAGAGCGATTGCAGACCTCGCAAAAGAACCGGTTCCCGAGATTGTCAACATTGCTTACAACAAGAAGAATATCACGTTTGGTCTTGAATACATCATGCCCAAACCGCTGGATCCACGGCTCATTACCACCGTTGCACCTGCTGTTGCCAAAGCAGCCATGGACTCCGGTGTCGCCCAGTCACCCATTACAAACTGGGGTAATTATTCAGACGAACTCAACAAGCGTTTAGGCCTCGACAATAAACTCATCCGGGTAGTTACCAGCCGCGCCAAACAAAATCCGCAACGAATCGTATTTGCGGAAGCCGATACATACAAGATCCTGAAAGCTGCACAAATTGTACGTGATGAAGGAATCGCCAAACCCATCCTGTTGGGCAATCTCGGCAAGATCCGCAAGCTCATCGAAGAGAACAACCTTGACCTCGGCGATACGGTAATTATAGATCCCCGGCTGGAAGAAGATAAACGCCATGAATTCGGTGAGATCTTTTTCAAGAAACGGAAACGCCGCGGATTTACTCTGTATGAGGCAAGGAAAATCATGAATGAACGGAATTATTACGGAGCGATGATGGTCGAAGTTGGCGAGGCCGACGCCATGATTTCCGGATTAACACGTAAATACAGCGACACCATCCGGCCGGCTTTGCAAATTATCGGTACGCAGGACGATGTTAAAAAAGTTGCCGGCATGTACATTATGGTCACCAAAAAAGGTCCAGTATTTTTTGCCGATACGACCATCAATGTCAATCCGACAGCAGAAGACCTGGCAGAAATTACTGTGCTTACGGCATGGGGTGTACAGCAGTTCAATATCCGTCCACGCATTGCTTTACTTTCCTACTCTAATTTTGGTTCTACCGATGATCCCGCAGCAAAGAAAGTCAGGGACGCTGTGGCTATTTTACACCAGAAATACCCGGGCATGATGGTTGACGGAGAAATGCAGGCGAACTTCGCACTCAATCCTCATCTGTTGAGCGACAATTTCCCTTTCTGTGAATTCGCCGGTGAAGGAGCGAATACCCTGATTTTTCCGAGTCTTGAAAGCGGGAATATTGCCTATAAACTGCTCCAGGAAATGGGAGCTGCAGAAGCCATCGGTCCCATATTACTCGGTATGAAAAAGCCAGTGCACATTCTCCAGTTGGGAAGCAGTGTCAGGGAAATCGTGAACATGGTCACCATTGCCGTGGTCGATGCACAGTCCAGAAAAAGCGCGCGTTGAACTGGGTAAACTATTCGTTATTGTTTGTAAGGCACCCTTGAATTTAGACTCAAATGGCATGCATTAAAAGGGCCGGATGTTCCGGTCTTTTTTGTGGATTGAAACTCTATTCGTATTCCTCCGCACTTTTTATTTTGAATTTTTTCTACACCATTCATTTACCGTATCCGGGGTAACTGCAATGCCATTTCACTCCCGTAGTATGGGAAAAAAAATCGGGAAAGCATTTGGCTCAGCCGACGATGGTGAAAACTTCCCGGTAAGAAGAATCCACAAGCGGCTGGAATTTTTCGTACCAGGATTTCCATTCCGGATGCCCCATACTTTTTCCAATTTCCTGTTCGAAGGAAGCAAGGTTTTTGAAATTGGTTTCCAACACCAGTGTGTACGAAGGACCAATGAGGTCGGTCAATACCCTGCTGCCATCCGTGCCGAATTGAACAGGAATTTTTTTAACTTCTTCAAGCAATGCTTTTGCTTCACGCGCTTTGCCAAATTTTAAACGGAAAACATCTCTGACGACAATCATGGGAATAGGTTTTTTAGATTCAAAAGTGTCACTAAATTTAATCTTGAAAATTCCAGGTCCGTACATTTTCATGGAATAAAAGGTGAGGTTATTGTCAGATTACAAGCATTAACAGATTCATTAAAAAAACTGCGAATCATTTCCGGCAATGAATGAAGGGCTGCGGAAGGCCTCCTGGTTACCCATATTTTCCGGTGATTTCGGGGTTTTTAGTACATTCGCCACTGCGTTCGAAGTTTGAAGAGCAGAAAATTCTTCAAAAAAAATCAGCACTCAACAATCGCAAATCAACAATTTTAAAATCCCAATGTACAATCACCTCACCGGCCGTCTTGTAGAAAAAAATCCAGCTTCGGTTGTCATCGAGTGTCATGGCGTTGGCTACCTGGTGAATATTTCATTGAACACGTATTCAAAAATTACAGAGGAAGAAAATCTGCGCTTACTCGTGCACTTTCAAATATCAGAAGACGCTCACACGTTATACGGCTTCGCTGACGAAGAGGAGAGACGACTTTTCAGGCTCCTGATCACCGTTTCCGGGATCGGCTGCAATACAGCACGGATGATGCTTTCCTCCATGAACGTGGAAGAAATAGAAAACTGCATTGTGAGTGAAGATGTACACCGGCTGAAAAGTATCAAGGGAATCGGGGAAAAAACAGCGCAACGGGCCATTCTCGAATTGAAAAGCAAATTGAAAAAGGAGGGCATACAGCCTTCAGTATTGTCTCATTTGAAGGTAAAAGACGAAGCAATGGCCGCTTTACTGACCCTGGGTTTTTCGAGAAATACAATCGATAAAACCCTGGATTCCCTCCTCAAAAAGAACCCGGTTTCAACGGTTGAAGATTTAATAAAACAAGCCTTAAAATCACTCTGAAAAGCGGGTTGGTGTTTACTGAAAAAAGTTAATTTAGTGCCTTCCTAAAAATCCGGCTGTATCGATCCATCCTTTACCCAAAGATTTAGTATTCAATAAATTACAAGGACTTGAAGAATTTTAAGACGTATCTTTTCGGGATCGGAAGTGTGTTGTCAGTACTCAGTGTCGTTTGGGGCGCCGAAAAACCTGCCGGATTTTCTGCAGATTCATTTACGGAGGCGGCAGTTGCAGTTGCAGATTCCGACAGTTTAAACCTGCGCTATCCTTTCGGGGATCGCATGGGTGACCCCTATTCTGACCCGGGGGCTGGAAATCCATTGTATCTCAAGGATCCGTCGAACATCAAGACCACTGTTGATTACGATCCTGACAACAACAGGTACAATATCAATGAAAACATGGGGGAACTTTTTTACCGCAATCCCTCCTACATGTCGTTCGATGAATTCGTCGACCATGAATTTAATAAAACCACCAAAGAGTACTGGAAGCAGCGTGCATCTGAAGAAGATCAGATGAACAAAAAAGCTTTTGCACCCAAAATCATGGTGAACAGTATCGTTTTCGACAGAATATTCGGAGGAAATACAATAGACATACGGCCCCAGGGATCTGCAGAATTGAGCTTTGCGATTAATGTTTCGAAAAATCAGAACCCTGCACTTCCTGAAAAACAAAGGACCGTCACTACGTTCGACTTTAAAGAAAAAATTCAGATGAACGTGATCGCCAACATCGGCGATAAAATGAAACTGACGACAAACTACAACACTGAGGCAACGTTTGATTTTGAAAACAAAATGAAGCTCGAATACACGGGCTACGAAGACGACATCATCAAAAAGATCGAAGCCGGAAACGTATCGCTTCCTCTAAACAGTCAGCTCATACAGGGTTCTCAGAGTTTGTTCGGGATCAAGACGCAGCTTCAGTTCGGGCGGATGACGGTAACCAGTATTTTCTCGCAGCAAAAAGGCAAATCCCAGACCATCGATGTGCAGGGCGGTGCTCAGACCACCACGTTTGACATCAAGGCGGATCAGTACGAAGACAACCGTCACTTCTTCATTGCGCAGTATTTCAAAGACGTCTACGATGCCAACCTGCGCGACCTGAACCGGATTGGATCCGGCATTAACATCACCCGTATCGAAGTCTGGGTGACACCGAAAGGATTTATTTCCTCCCAGAACAACCAGAACAGAAACATCGTTGCCTTCTCGGATCTTGGCGAATACATGCCGGATACGAACCAGACCCTTGTTCCTTTCCCCGGACTTTTGCAGGAGCCTTCCGACTCTTCCAATTCAATCTTCAGTACCGGTGTGCTTGGACCCTATATCAATTCCTTCCGGGATATTTCACAGGCCTCATCAATCCTGAGCGGCCTTGGATCAAGCAACAATTTTAATGAAGGAAGAAACTACGAGACTGTTGAGAACGCACGACTGCTCCAGCCATCGGAATACACCGTCAATTCCCGTCTCGGTTACATCTCGCTGAATACCAAACTGGATCCGGGTCAGGTTCTGGCTGTTGCCTATGAATATTCAATCGGGGGGCGCGTACACCGGGTCGGGGAGTTGACGAACAACACTTCGGCATCCGGTTCAGGCGCCATCATTGTAAAATTGATACGCAGTACCAACTTCACACCTAAATTTTACACCTGGGACCTGATGATGAAAAACATCTATTCCCTGGGTGGATACAATATCGCAGCAAAAGATTTCAGGCTGGACGTACTGTACCAGGATGATCGACTGGGCGGCAACATCAATTACCTTCAGGACGGATGTGAAAATGTAAAAGGAGTTCCATTGCTTCGTCTTTTAAACCTTGACGATCTGAATACAAATGGCGATCCACAGCCTGACGGTATGTTTGATTTTGTCAGCGGCATCACGATCAATCCACAGACCGGCAGAATTATTTTTCCTGTACGCGAGCCCTTCGGAACTTATCTCGCTGCAAAATGCAGTGGCGATCAGGATTTTTTGGATCAATATCCGTACTATGCATTGTACGACTCCACAAAAACCGCTGCACAACAGCAACCCGAGAAAAATAAATTCAGTATTCGCGGAACCTACCAGAGTTCTTCCGGCTCTGATATCCCGCTCAATGCCGTAAACGTCCCACAGGGATCCGTTAAAGTCACAGCCGGCGGTGTTCCGCTGACTGAAAACGTGGATTACACTGTCGATTATACCCTAGGAAGGGTAAAAATCATCAACGATGGAATTCTGAAATCGAATACTCCGATCAAAATTTCGCTTGAAAGTAATTCCCTTTTCAACCTGCAGACCAAGACCATGATGGGGAGTCGTTTTGATTACGTCTTCAACAAAGATTTTCAGGTCGGCGGTACCATCCTTCATTTATCGGAACGTCCGCTCACGCAAAAGGTCAACATTGGTGACGAACCGATTTCCAATACCATCTGGGGGGTAGACGGAACGTACCGTACCGATTCGCGTTTTCTCACCAAGCTTCTCGACAAACTTCCATTGTACAACACCAAGGAAGTATCAACCATCACACTGAATGGCGAATTTGCTCAGCTGGTTCCCGGACACTCGAAAGCTGTTGGCAAAGCAGGTACCTCCTATGTCGACGATTTTGAAGGAGCCATTACTCCCCTGGATCTGAAAAACCCGGGCAGCTGGTACCTATCCAGTTTACCACTCGGACAAGAAGAAGCAGGGATGTTTCCGGAAGGAAAGTTTGCAAACAATGTGGCTTACGGATTCAACCGTGCACGCATTGCCTGGTATTATGTTGATCCGCTCTTCCAGCGCAATCAGCCCGGCATCACTCCTTCCGATATCGATGCAAACGATCAGAGCAACAATTTTGTCCGTGAAGTACCACAGGCTGAAATCTTCCCGAATAAATCCCAACCCAACGGCCCGCAGAATATCACGTGCATGAACGTTGCATTTTATCCGGCTGAACGCGGTCCTTACAATTACGATGTCGACAGTCTCACGGATACACTTTCCGGATTCACGATATCTGCAGGGGTGAATATTGACGGCACTTTAAAAACTCCGGCCAGCCGATGGGGAGGAATTATGCGCAAGATCGAAACTTCCGATTTTGAAGCAAGCAACATTGAGTTCATCCAATTCTGGATGATGGATCCTTTTGCCGATGGCTCCCCGAATAACGGATCCGGCGGCGACTTGTTCCTGAATCTCGGAAGCCTGTCAGAAGATGTACTTCGCGACGGACACAAGAGTTTTGAAAACGGCTTACCTGCTCCTACCAATAATTACACAACGGCTTCATCCAACTGGGGAAGGTATCCGACCATCCAATCCATTGTCAATGCATTCGACAACGACCCGGCAAGCCGGACGGTGCAGGATGTGGGATTGGACGGACTTATCGATGCGGATGAACAGAATTTCTTCGGCACGACATTCCTGGATAAAATCAGGAATAAATTCGGAGGAACGACAAACGGCGCATACACTTCCGTTGCCGGTGATCCTTCCTCTGACAATTATTCTTATTTCCTGAATCCTGATTACAGCACCAACAACGTTGCTCCGCTGGACCGATACAAGCGCTACAACGGGCAGGAAGGGAATTCCCCGGCAAACGGAACAATTAACGGAGTACAGTCAACAGCAACGACCCTTCCCGATGCCGAAGACATCAACCGTGACAATAACATGGAAACCGGCGAAGATTATTACCAGTACCAGATCGCCCTTCGCCAGGGGAACATGGTTGTTGGACAAAACTACATCACGGATGAAATTGAATCGCCTGTTCGTTATGCCAACAACACCAACGGGACCATCAAATGGTACCAGTTCAAAATTCCGATCCGGAGTCCCGGAAAATCGGTGGGTGAAGTTGACCTGACAAACATCCGTTTCGTGCGGATGTTTATGAAGAATTTTGAAACCCCGGTGGTTTGCCGCTTTGCAAAGCTTGAATTTTTACGCGGTGAATGGAGACGGTACAACTACTCCCTGCTTCAGCCGGGAGAATACAGTCCGACACCTGAAGTTCCGGGAAATACCGAATTCGACCTTGCGTCCGTGAGCATAGAAGAAAACGGAAGCCGCCAGCCGGTACCGTACGTGCTGCCTCCCGGTATTGATAAAGAACGGGAGATCTCCACCACTCAGCTTGCAACCTTGAACGAGCAATCGTTGTCGCTGCGGGTCTGTGAACTTGCCGACGGGGATGCACGTGCTGCATACAGGAATACCCAACTGGATATCCGCTCTTATAAAAAACTGAAGATGTTTATTCACGCGGAATCACGCGGTGCAAACGATGCTTTACAGAACGGGGATTTGCATGCTTTTGTCAGGCTGGGAAGTGATTTCAATGACAATTATTACGAATACGAAATTCCACTCACCATCACGCCCTGGAATTCTTCGAGTGCAACAGAAATCTGGCCGGAAGGAAACAATATGGAAATCGAGTTGGCGAAACTGATTGATGCCAAACTTCGCCGCAACAATGCAATGCAGGTACTCAACAATGTCAACCTGCAAACTCCCTTCCCGGTGGCAGACGGAGACCGGATCATCACCGTAAAAGGTTCACCGAATCTCAGCAACATCCGCTCCATCATGATCGGTGTCCGCAACCCGAAAGATCCCGGAGGTAACGGAGCTAAAATCTGTGCTGAAATATGGGTGAATGAATTGCGTATGTCTGACTTTGACGAAAAAGGCGGTTGGGCAGCGACAGCACGGGTTACGGCAAAACTCGCCGATCTTGGCACCATGACACTTGTTGGAAATCACAGCACCGCCGGATGGGGAAGCATCGAAAAGAAAGTCAGCGAACGCGACAAAGCCGATAAGAGTTCTTACGATTTCGCTACTACACTTGAACTCGGAAAATTCATTCCGGAGAAAGCAGGCATCAAACTTCCGATGTACTTTGGATATTCCGAAGCGTTCATCAATCCGCAGTACAATCCGCTGGACCCGGATGTGCCGCTGGATAAGGCACTGGATGCGATGCCAAATTCCGAATCGCGGGATTCGATTAAGAAACAGGTGATCGATTATACTCAAAGAAAGAGTCTGAACTTCACCAACGTCAGAAAGACCAAGACCGGCAGTGCACAGAAATCCAGAATCTATGATGTTGAGAATCTCAACTTCACCTATGCTTACACGGAAATTTATCAGCGGAACTACAACATTGCATACAGCTTGTCCAAATCTTACCAGGGAATTCTCGGATACAATTACAATCATGCATCCAAGCCGATACAACCATTTGAGAAAAGTTCAGCGCTGCAATCCAAATGGCTCCGCCTGGTGAAGGATTTCAATTTCAATCCGGTTCCTTCGGGTCTAAGTTTCAGGACCAGCCTCGATCGTACTTATTCCGAAACACAATTGAGGAACAACACCGGACTTGCCTTCCAGATCGATCCAACCTATATCAAGACGTACACGATGCAGCGCAATTACGGGTTGAACTGGGATCTGACTCGTTCCTTAAAGCTCGACTTCAATGCGGATGCCAATGCAATGATTGACGAACCGGAAGGGCGGCTGGATACACGTGAAGAACGCGATTCCGTCAAAGAAAACCTGAAACGGCTCGGACGTCTCACACGCTATCATCATTCAGCGAACCTTACGTATAATCTTCCATTGAATAAGATTCCTGCCGCCGACTGGATTTCGTCGAATGTCCGTTATGGTAGTGATTACAGCTGGCAGGCATCTCCTTTGTACCGCGATACTATTGACGACAGAATCAAGGATAATCCCTGGGGAAATATTTTGCAGAATTCCCAGACGATTTCTTTCAATGCAAATCTGACACTCACCACGCTTTATAACAAGATTCCATATTTCAAAAAAATTAATCAAAACGCGCCTCCGCGCGGTCGGGAAGCCGACAGAAATAAAACCAGGCCGAAAAACCCTACGGACAGTTTGAACAGCAAAAAGGACAGCACAAAGATTTCCCGTCCTTCGCCCCTTGAACCTGTATTCAAGACTCTGGCCAACCTTGTGATGATGGTAAAAACAGCTTCTGCGACCTACCAGGAAACGAACGGAACACTGCTTCCGGGATTCCGCGGGACACCGGATTGGGTAGGACAAGACTGGAATTTTAACGGAGCAAAAGGTGCACCGGGTTGGGGATTTTTATTCGGCGACCAGCGTGATCCCAGACCGGATGCAATAAAATACAACTGGCTGACGACCGATACGACGCTGAATTCATTTTTCACGACTACGAAGTTGCAGAATCTGACATTGCGTGCTTCCATTGAACCGGTCAAGAGCCTGAAGATTGAACTCAGCGGAAACAGAAATTATACTCTGAGCCATAACGAGTATTTCCGTGCCGGTGCGGATGGGAAATTCAGCTCGTATGGTCCGACAGAAACCGGAAACTTCTCCATTTCATACCTCACCTGGAATACCCATTTCGTGAAGGATGCGAAGGATTATTCGAACAAAAATTTTGATGCCTTTAAAAGCAATCTCATTCAGATTTCCACGATCCTTGCAGCTGAAAATCCGAACACACCTTCAACCGTGGATTCACTCGGATTTCCTACAGGATACGGAAGAACGCAACAGGAAGTACTCACCTATGCTTTCCTTTCGGCTTATTCCGGAAAAACTCCTGATAAAAAAATCGTAAACAGGTTTCCAAAAATCCCAAAACCCAACTGGAGGATCACCTACGATGGTCTGTCGAAGATTAAATTTTTCCAGAGTTTCCTGACGTCCTTCAGTTTGTCACATGGATATCGTTCTACCTACAGTGTAAATTCATTTGCCCAAAATCTCTTGTTTGAAGGAGACCCGTCTGAAAATTCTATCCGTCGTGACACCATTGGAAATTTCATTCCACGGTATGACTTCCAGCAGATCACCATTGCAGAACAGCTGTCTCCACTCATCGGAATCGATATGACCTGGAAAAACAGCCTACAAACCCGATTTGAAATAAAACGCGACCGCACACTCACACTGGCTTACTCCAACATCCAGGTGACAGAAGTGAGAGGCATCGAGTATACAGTAGGTCTTGGCTATAAGTTCAAGCGTGTCACACTTCCATTTAAAGTCGGCGGCAATAAAAAGCTGAGCAATGACCTCACTGTCAAAGCAGATTTCAGCCTTCGAAAAAACACAACCATCCTCCGCAAACTGGTAGAAAGCACCAATCAGCCAAGTTCAGGAAGCACGACACTGGGAGTGAAACTTTCAGCAGATTATCCGCTGAACGATCGTTTCAATATCCGTGCATTCTATGAATACAGCTCAAATAACCCGTTTGTATCCTCCAGCTACCCAACTTCAAATACGAATGCAGGCTTGAGTATCCGGTTTACTTTAGCGCAGTAAGGGGCGGGTTCGGGTTCAGGGATCCAGGACTTTTGAGTTCAAACTCCCGACACACTAAACCATCAGCACTCTTCAATCAGCCATCGGCAATCAATCATCCCGAATCGTCTTTCAGCCCAAGCCACGCCTCTTTTTATTAAAAACCGTTTGGCTGATTTCTAAAATTCCGCTACGTTTGAGGCAAAATTGAATACATGAATTTCCCAGAAAATCTGAAGTATTCCAAGGATCACGAATGGATCCGCGTGGAAGGTAATCAAGCTGTAATCGGCATTACTGATTTTGCCCAAAGTGAATTGGGTGACATTGTTTATGTTGAAATCGAAACAGAAGGAGAAACACTTGACAAAGAGGCTGTTTTCGGAACCGTGGAAGCTGTGAAAACAGTTTCTGATTTATTTATGCCGGTTACCGGCAAAGTTCTCTCCGTGAATGCTGATTTGACCACAAAACCTGAATCCGTAAACAAAGATCCTTACCAGTCCGGTTGGATGGTACGCATAGAAATGAGCAATCCTGCCCAGCTGAATGATCTGCTCAGCGCTGCGGATTATATGAAATTGATCGGGGTCGGAGCCTGATTCAAAACATCCTATGTTTCTTCGTTTCCATTTGCCCACCCTCGCGTGGGCAATTTTTATTCTGATCATTTGCGGAATTCCAGGTGATAAAATTCCGGAACTGACCTTTTGGCAATGGCTCAAGCCCGACAAAATCGTTCATCTGCTGATTTTTGGTTTGCTCAGTTTTTTAATGATCCGGAGTTTCAGAGTTCAGAGTACTGTTGATTTACTCAGGAAGAATTCCCTGATCTCAGCCTTGCTGATAACAATCATTTATGGCATCCTCATTGAAGTCCTTCAGGCAACCGTTTTTATTCACAGAAGCGGGGATGTCCGCGACGCTCTCGCGAATTCCATTGGTGCTTTTGTTGGGCTCTGGGCGTGGAAAAGAGCAGGAACCAGCAAGCATGATGAATGATGAGTGATTTAATATGAATTATTAAGGAAAGTTGTTGCGTTCGTTGGGAAGCCTGCGCACTCAATACTTTGTACTTTATACTTACTACTTTATACCTAAATTTACTTCATGAATGAAAAACAGAAACTTGTAGTCGCAGTAACGGGTGCGAGCGGATCAATCTACGCGAAAATACTGTTTGAAAAACTCAGTCAGTTGGGGAATCAGTTGGAGACTGTGGGAGTTGTGATGTCAGACAATGCGAAGGATGTCTGGAAATACGAATTAGGGAATTTGGATTATGAGAAAATTCCATTCAAAATGTATGATAAAGGTGATTTTTTTGCGCCTTTCGCAAGCGGGTCTGCTAAATTTGCATCCATGATTATTTGTCCCTGTTCGATGGGCACACTGGCACGTATTGCTTCCGGTATATCCAACGATCTGGTGACCCGTGCGGCAGATGTAATGCTGAAAGAAAGACGCAAACTGATTCTTGTTTTACGGGACACACCCTATAGCCTGATCCACATTAACAACATGAAAACAGTCACCGAAGCAGGGGGAATTATTTGTCCGGCATCCCCTTCCTTTTATTCAAAACCAAAGGATTTTGATTCGCTTGCTGCAACCGTAATTGACAGGGTTCTCGATCTGACAGGTTTGGAGCATCCGGCCTATCGCTGGAGTGAAAATAAAGGCTAAAATTCAGTCGATAAAATTCCCTGAAGTTATGAACAGATTGACCGCCAAAAGGGGAGTACTCATGCCAAATTTGGCCAAATTTGAATAAATAAAATAATTCGGCTGATTCACAAACGGTTAAAATAATGATTGTAAAAAACCGTTTTAGTACTTGCCAGGTGATCCCTGAATTGTTACTTTAGTATAACCAAAAGCTAAACCTTAGTACCATGTTTGAATACTCCAAGCAAATTCTAACCAAGGTTAGTTTCGATAAGCATCTTTTTCGCAAAGAGTTAATAAAATCGTTGCGTCTCCTGAAAGGTGATGAGCGTCGCTTGCTGAAAATCTGGTGCATCGCAACATTCGCAGCTTATTCAGATGTAGTGATAGAAGCATTCAGGAAATTTTCCTGAGAAAATTGAGGTTTCTTTTTATTCCTTCGAAACCGGTTCGCTGAACAGCTGAGTCCGTAAAGACTTTTTTGAATACCTCTGCGGTCATTTCTTCCCAATCCTGTTTGTTCATCTGCATGAATTCATCCTGTGGAGAAAATTGCTTTTCCTTGTGGGGAACAGCAAATCTGTTCCAGGGACATACATCCTGGCAAATATCGCAGCCGAACACCCAATCGTTAAAAAGGCCTGAAACCGATGCCGGAATTTCTCCTTTCAGTTCGATGGTGAAATAAGAAATGCATTTACTTCCGTCAACCACCTGGGGTTTTACAATCGCCTGTGTAGGACACGCATCGATGCAACGGGTGCAGGTACCGCAATAGTCTTTCACCGGTGCATCGCTCTCCAGTTCGAGGTCGATGATGAGTTCTGCGACAAAGAAAAAAGATCCGTATTGCTTGTTGATCAGGTTGCTGTTTTTTCCGATCCATCCCAATCCACTCTTCTTCGCCCATGCTCTTTCCAGTACCGGAGCCGAATCGACAAACACGCGTCCATCCACTTCACCGGCTTTCGACCGGATTGCATCCATGAGCTCCCGGAGTTTTTCTTTTATCACCAGGTGATAGTCGCGGCCATAGGCATATTTTGAAATCTTTGGTGCTTCAGGATCCGCTGCTTTTTCCGAGGGAAAATAATTGTAAAGCAGGGAAACGACCGACTTGGCACCGGGAACAAGTAATCGCGGGTCCAGGCGCTTGTCGAAGTGATTCGCCATGTATCCCATTTTTCCATGCATGTTTTGCAACAACCATTGTTCCAGCCGCGGTGCCTCCTGTTCCAGGAATTCTGCCCTGGAAATACCACAAAAACTAAAGCCAAGCCTTTCCGCTTCTGTTTTTATCATCCTGGAGTTGATCTGAGGGTCCGTGGTCATACAGCATCCAAAAATAGCAAGGAAAGCGGGTACAAACATTTATTTCTGAAAATACTTGACAATCCATTATTCAATATGATATATTTGTGATATCATTTTAATATCATCCCTATGATTCTTGAAAAATCCTTCCGCCCACAATCCGGCTACCAGATGCTCCTTCTCTGCCTGATTTTTATCGGTGCCGGCGCATTCGGCATTCATCAGCAAATGCCTGCCCTCATCATCCCGTCTTTCCTTGGATTCGCGTTCATCCTGCCGGGATTCATGATCATCAATCCGAATGAATCCCGGGTCCTCACCTTGTTTGGAAAATATGCGGGCACTGTAAAGGAGAACGGCTTTTTCTGGGCCAATCCTTTCATGGTAAAACGCCTGGTCAGTTTACGCGCATTTAACCTGAACGGACAAAGCCTGAAAGTCAATGATAAAACCGGGAATCCGATCGATATCGCTGCTGTCATTGTATGGCAGGTTCAGGATACTGCGAAAGCAATTTTTGAAGTGAACGATTATACATCGTATGTAAACATACAAAGCGAAGCAGCAGTGCGTCACCTTGCGAACAGTTGCCCTTACGATAACTGGGAAGACAACGAAGCGGTTGTTACGCTACGCGGAACGACTGAAAAGGTCCATGAAATGCTCCTTGCGGAACTGAACGAACGCCTTGGCAAAGCAGGAATCCACGTGATCGAAGCCCGAATCAGTCACCTGGCCTATGCACCCGAGATTGCAGGTGCCATGCTGCAACGGCAGCAGGCATCCGCTGTTGTCGCAGCCCGCCAGCTCATTGTTGAAGGCGCAGTCGGAATGGTGGAGATGGCGCTGGCCAAACTTTCCGAGAAAGAAATTGTACACCTGGACGAAGAAAGAAAAGCGAATATGGTGAGCAACCTGCTTGTGGTCTTGTGCGGCGACAGAAATGTAAGTCCTGTGATCAATGCAGGAACGATCTATTAAGCCGGTACTTCAAGAAGAAAATCCGATTTTACTATCCCGCATGGCAGAAAAAAAACCTTTTGTACTCCGGTTGCAGCCGGAAATGCTGAAAGCTCTTGAAAAATGGGCTGCCGATGATTTCCGGAGTGTGAATGGGCAGATTGAGTACCTGCTTCAAAAGGCTTTGCATGAAAGCGGAAGAGTGAAATCCAAAAAAAGCGGGTGAAAATTATTCATCCGCTTTTTTATTTCCTCAGCTTTTCTGTCTATTCAAACAAACTGCCGGATTGGGGGATGAATTTCTTTCCAAGATGTGTATAAGCAAGCTCCGTAGCCTCCCTTCCCCTGGGGGTTCGTTTCAGATATCCTTCTTTTATCAGAAATGGTTCGTACACCTCTTCGATGGTACCGCTTTCTTCTCCAACCGCGGTCGCAATTGTGGTAATCCCCACTGGTCCTCCTTTGAATTTTTCGATAATGGCAGAGAGTATCCGGTTATCCATTTCATCCAATCCATGCTGGTCAACATTCAATGCTGTGAGTGAAAGATGGGCGATATCCAGATCAATCCTGCCGTTGCCTTTGATCTGCGCAAAATCCCGGACACGCCTCAACAAGGCGTTCGCAATACGCGGGGTTCCGCGGCTCCTGCGGGCTATTTCCTGTGCTGCTTTGGCATCAATACCGATGCGCAGGATCTCCGAAGAACGTGTCACAATTTTCTGTAGCAAAGGTGCATCGTAATACTCCAGCCTGGAATTGATTCCGAACCGGGCACGCAGCGGTGAGGTCAGCAGTCCCGAGCGGGTGGTTGCGCCGATAAGTGTAAACGGATTTATTTTTATCTGAACCGATCTTGCATTCGGCCCTGTTTCGATCATGATGTCGATTTTGTAATCTTCCATTGCAGAATAGAGGTACTCTTCTACAACAGGACTCAGCCGGTGAATCTCATCGATAAATAAGACATCATTCGGCTCCAGGTTGGTCAGCAATCCGGCGAGATCTCCGGGTTTATCCAGAACGGGGCCTGAAGTTGTTTTAATATTAACGCCAAGTTCATTTGCAAGAATGTAAGCAAGTGTTGTTTTCCCGAGGCCCGGAGGCCCGTGAAGGAGAACATGGTCCAGGGCTTCTTCGCGTTGCCGTGCAGCTTCGACAAATATTTTCAGATTGTCAACAATGCTTTGTTGCCCAGTAAAATCTTCAAAACCCTGCGGACGCAGCACTTTATCAAACTCGCGCTCAGCGGCCGGGATCTGGTTACCGGTGGGATCCAGGTTGGGATTGATTGTCGACATGGTTCCACAAAGGTAAAAGAAGTGGCATTGGGAAGATAGCTGGAACCATATTTTATTGAACAGATCCGGAAGACTTTTTCTTCCCTTTCAGTCCGTTGGGAAATGTCATTTTGAAAACTTCATCCATAAATAGCTTCAACCCGATGGAGAAGGTCGGTGAATTGAAATTTTCACGTATGTTTTTAGACGAATACAATGTTTTGCGGTAACCGACGGAAGCCCCTACCCCGATCCACCGGAAAATACTGTATTGTCCTGTCAATTCCGGTTGAAAAAAGATGACGGTTTCCGAAGGAGTTGAAACCCGCTGCCGATCGCTTCGCCGGATGTATTCGTAGCCGGCAGTACCGACACCCAGATTGTACGGTATGATTGAAAACTGCCAGGGATACAAATGATAAAAAACATATTCACCGCTCGCAGAAATAAAACTGAATTTCAGTTCTCCGTTTGTGGTGTAGGAAAGCGAATCTTCCGTGATTCCAATTTCACTCACCACGGTGCCTGCATCCAGAGCTGCAAGACCAAATCCGAAGCGCACGCGTTTGTTATAATTCAGGCCGAATTTCAGGCCTGAAAAATTGGCAAAATCTTTACTGATGAAGCCATAATAATTCAGGATATTGATAAAAAATTTGGGGCGTTTCTCAAGACTTGCATACAAGGTATCGAGCACCTGTGCCCTTCCTTGCAAAGAAGTAAGCATCCCTGCTGCCAGAACAAAAACCACAAGGAAATTTTTTTTGAATGATTGCATCCGGACTTAATACCTGGATCTCTGAAGGGAGATCAGGATACAAAGAAAAACGGAATCCCGTCCTGAATATTCATCCGGGCCGGGAATTCTTTAACAATTCCATATTAACGGGGCTTTTCAACCGCTTCGCTAACCATGAGCTTTTTCCCAACCAGCTCTTTACCATTCAACGCTTCAATAGCCTTCAGAGCATCCTCGGCCTTTTTAAATTCAACAAATCCGAAGCCTTTTGACTCCCAGGTAATCCTGTCGTACACAATTTTTGTATCCAGAACTTCCCCGAATTGTTTGAAAATTGCCTCAAGCAGAACCTCATTCACGGATTCTTCAATATTTTTTACAAATAATTTCATATTTTCAAAGATAATTGAAATTATTATTCTGTAGAGCAAGGATGAAATATAGCATCTGAAATCGAAAATTTTCCAACATGCCACCGGAGGAACCTTACGGAAAAGTAAATTTAATATATCCCTTTTTATCATCCACCCGTCCTCCCGCCAGAGTAAGAGTTAGTGAAGGCTGCTTTTTTTTTCAGCCTGAACCCGAAAACCGGCTATCAATTTATAAGAAGTCGAAATAATGTCCGAATCACAAGCAGCGTTATAAAAAATATCCCTGACCTTCACTTTTCCAGGGAAAATTCCGGATGAAGTACGGTCAGGTCAATTGCCTGAGTTGGTTCTGATTTCGTATCTTCGCCCATCAACAGCCCTTGTTTGTGAGCGACTCCCTTGTTATCATACCGACTTATAATGAAAAGGAAAATGTGGAGAAAATGGTGCGGAAAGTGTTTTCACTACTGCATCCCTTTCACGTCCTGATCATTGATGACGGCTCACCCGACGGCACGGCGGACATCGTTAAAAAACTGCTTCTGGAATTTCCCGCAAGACTTTTTATTGAAGAGCGAAAAGGGAAACTGGGACTTGGAACAGCCTATATTCATGGATTCAAATGGGCCATTGAACGGAAATACGATTTTATTTTTGAAATGGACTGCGACTTCTCTCACAATCCGGATGACCTGGCCCGATTGTACCAGGCCTGTAAAAGCGAAGGTGCTGACATGTCGATTGGTTCGCGATACATCCGGGGTGCAAACGTCGTCAACTGGCCGCTTGGAAGGGTGGTGATGTCGTACTACGCTTCTGTGTACGTGCGGCTTGTAACCGGCATCAAAATCAAAGACACAACCGCAGGTTTTATCTGCTACACGCGAAAGGTACTCGAAACAATTCCACTGGATGAAATCCGGTTTATCGGTTATGCATTCCAGATTGAAATGAAATTTACTGCATGGAAATGCGGTTTTAAAATTACTGAAGTTCCAATCATCTTTACGGACCGGACAGAAGGAACCAGTAAAATGAGCAAAGGGATTTTCCAGGAAGCCATCCTTGGCGTTATGCAAATGAAATGGAAGAGTTTTTTCCGTACCTATCCGAAGCCTGCTAAACCCTGATCATCATTTGAAAACTTACCTGATAAAAAACGCCAGGATTGTCAACGAAGGAAAAATCGTTGACGGAGATGTATTGATTTCCAATGGAAGAATTGAAAAAATTGGCGGAACTATTTCCACTGCCAATGCGCACCTTGTGGATGCAAAGGGACAATTCCTTCTTCCCGGGGCGATTGACGACCAGGTGCATTTCCGCGAACCGGGACTGACCCACAAAGCAGAAATTTATACCGAATCGAAAGCCGCTGTAGCCGGTGGCATCACCTCCTATATGGAAATGCCGAATACGGTGCCCAACACACTTACCCAGGAATTACTCGAAGAAAAATATCAACTGGCTGCAAACAAATCCCTAGCTAATTTTTCTTTCTTCATGGGAGCAAGGAATGAAAACATTGACGAAGTCCTTCGCACCAATCCCGAAAATGTTTGTGGCGTGAAAGTATTTATGGGATCTTCTACCGGAAACATGCTGGTAGATTCCCCCGAGACTCTGGAAAACCTGTTTTCACTTTGCCCGATGCTGATCGCAACACATTGTGAGGATGAAACAACAGTCCGGAGAAATACAGAACGCATCAAAGCTCTTTACGGCGAGGACATCCCAGTAAAGTTCCACCCGGAAATCAGAAGTGCGGAAGCCTGTTACCTGAGCTCCTCGTATGCCGTTTCCCTTGCCAGACAACACAACACCCGTTTGCACGTGTTACATGTCAGCACCGAAAAAGAACTCGGACTCTTCCGTAACGACATCCCTCTGCAGCAGAAAAAAATTACGGCAGAAGTATGCATCCATCACCTCTGGTTCGACGACAGGGACTACGAACGGTATGGAAACAGGATCAAATGGAATCCCGCGATCAAAGCACAATCGGATAAAGAAGCCCTGCTGAAAGGATTACTGGAAGATAAAATTGACATCCTTGCAACCGATCACGCACCGCATACAATCGCTGAAAAGGAACAACCTTACCTCAAATGCCCGTCCGGAGGGCCGCTTGTCCAGCATGCACTTGTTGCCATGATGGAATATTACCATGAAGGGAAAATCACGATGGAAGCCATTGCACGGAAAATGAGCCATTCCGTTGCTGAATGTTTTCAGATCCGTGACCGGGGCTACATTCGTGAAGGTTATAAAGCAGATCTTGTCCTGGTGGATCCGGACTATCCCTGGATTGTGGAGCCGGGAAACATCCTTGCAAAATGCGGATGGAGCCCGTTTGAAGGACATACTTTTCGGTCACAGGTAACCCATACATTTGTGAGCGGACATCTCAGTTATGCGAATGGCGTATTTGACGAAAGTCACAAGGGAGAACGCCTGCTGTTTAACCGGTAATCAAAATGAAAATCTGGCAACTCCTTTTTTCTGGTCTTTTCTTTTCCCTGCTCATTGCGTGTTCAGGTAAACAGGAAAAAATTCCGGATGATGTTCTGACGCCTGCAGAAATGGTCCCCCTGCTTGTTGATTTGCACATCGCACAGTCGGCCGTAGCTGTTTTTCAGTATAGTGATACCATCCGCTACAACAACAACGAACTATCGGTTCTCATTCTGAAGAAAAGAAATATTGTTCCGGAGAAATATTTAAAAAGTCTGCACTATTACAGCGCTCATCCGGAAGTAATGTCAGAGATTTACCAGGAAGTTATTAATGAACTGAATAAATCTCAGGGGATGGAGGGGAAGGCGGGGAGATAGTTATTGGTTATTGGTTATTGGTTATTGGTTATTGGTTATTGGTTATTGGTTATTGGTTATT
>DAORHY010000006.1:0-4324 GCA_035438225.1 Bacteroidia bacterium | reverse complement strand
GTTATTGGTTATTGGTTATTGGTTATTGGTTATTGGTTATTGGTTATTGGTTATTTTATGATAAAATTTATTTTTTGAAAAGACATTTTAAGATGAATGGTAACTCTAAAAACGTCACCCCTTACCTTTTCCCATTTCATTCATAAAACACTTACAGGCATTCGCAATTGAATCTGCCACCGGAATAAACCGGATACCAATTTCCTTTATTACTTTTTCATTTGAATAATTCCAGGTTCGCTGGGCATTCCGTGCTGTTTCTTTGGTGATGAAGGCTTTCTTTCGGGAGAAAACGTGAGTGAGTGCGAGTGTTCGCCAGGCTATTTCACCGAGAAACGGTGTAACCAGCATGGATGGTTTTTTCTTATGAAGATGAACAGCGATTGTTTCGAAAAGTGACTGATAGGAGACATTTTCCGAATTCAGAATATAGCGTTGGCCATTTACTTTTTTCTCCATTAAGCAGATGGCAGCAGAAACTACGTCACGGACATCCACAAATCCGGTCACACCTTTTGTATAAAAACGGAGTCCGTTCCAGACCTGTTGAATCATTCTGGCACTCCCGGAATCCCAGTTGCCCGGGCCTATGATGATGGAAGGATTTACAATTACAGCATTCAGGCCTTCTTCCACTCCCCGCCAGACTTCTCTTTCCGCTCCGTATTTACTGATGGCATAATTGGAATTGAGTGAGGATGTTTTCCAAACCGATTTTTCATTGATCGGAGTTCCTTCATCTGACCTGCCCAGTGCTGCTACTGAGCTGATGTGACAAAACCTTTCAATTCCTTTTTCCAGAGCCACGTTAACCATGTTTGCAGTACCCTCTACATTCACCTTCATCATGCGGTCGAAGTCCGTGGGAACAAACGAAATGAGGCCTGCGGCATGATAGACTTCTTCTACCCCATCCATGGCTTCAAGAACAGAATACACATCGGTTACATCACCCTCAAACCATTCGATACCATTCACTAATCCGGGAGTATCTCTAAACACACGATCGGTTTGAGCGTCAGTACTTCCGGGCCGGCGCAGGGCGCGGATCTTCTTGCCCTTCCGGGACAATTCCAGCAACAAATGTGAACCGACCAGTCCGGTTCCGCCTGTAACGAGGATCATAAAAAGTTAATCTTCCTGCGAAGATGGGCAAATGTTTTGAAATTTCAGGCATTTGTACATCCGGCTGGCCTGCCTATCTTTGGCAACAAAACCAGGTTTATGAAGAATTTTATTGAGGAATTGCGGTGGCGGGGAATGTTGCACGATGTGATGCCGGGAACAGAAGAAATTCTGAACGCAGGAATCGTTAAAGGGTACATCGGTTTTGACCCCACAGCAGATTCATTGGGTGTCGGTAACCTGGTGCAGGTGATGACCCTGCTACACTTCCAGCAGTGTGGTCACAAACCGGTTGCACTGGTGGGAGGAGCTACAGGTATGGTAGGAGATCCAAGCGGTAAATCCCAGGAACGCAACCTCCTCAATGAAGAAACCCTCAGCCATAACCTCGCCTGTCAGAAAGCCCAGCTGGAAAAATTTCTTGACTTCAATTGCGGCGATCGTTCTGCTGAAATCGTCAACAATTACGACTGGTTTAAAAATTTCAGTTTTCTTGAATTCATTCGGGACGTAGGCAAGCACATCACGATCAACTACATGCTTGCAAAGGATTCAGTGGCGAAACGGATGGACAGCGGCATGTCTTTTACCGAATTCTCCTATCAGCTTGTGCAAGGATATGATTTCTATTACTTGTGGAAACACAGTGGCATTCGTTTACAAATGGGAGGATCTGACCAGTGGGGAAATATCGTTACGGGAACTGAACTGATTCGTCGAAAAGACGGTGGAGAAGCTTTTGCACTGACTACTCCACTGATCAAGAAAGCCGATGGAACAAAATTCGGAAAGACAGAAGGTGGGAATGTCTGGCTGGATGCAAAACGGACTTCTCCTTACCAATTTTACCAGTTCTGGTTAAATGCAGCAGATGAAGACTCCAGAAACTACATCCGGATTTTCACACTGAAAACAAAAGAAGAAATCGAGGCACTGGAAGTGGAACATGCGAAGGCACCGCACCTGCGACTGCTGCAGAAAGAACTCGCGAAAGAAGTTACCACCCGTGTTCATTCTGAAAAAGAGTATTTAGCTGCTGTAGAAGCTTCTGAAATTCTTTTCGGAAAAGGAACCGCAGAAGCCCTGATGGCCCTCTCTGAAAATGATTTACTGGCAGTCTTCGAAGGAGTACCGCAAGTCGAAATATCAAAAACAGAACTGGAAGCCGGTATCAATGTGATCGATTTTTTTGCCGACAAAACCAATATCTTTCCCTCACGGGGAGAAGCCAGGAAAATGATACAAGGTGGCGGAGTGCTGATCAATAAAGGAAAAGTTGAAGATGTAGAAAAATCAGTCAACGCTTCTGATCTTATCAATGGAAAATACATCCTGGCACAAAAGGGGAAGAAGAATTATTTTCTTGTGGTGATGAAGTAGAGTCGGGAGTCGGGAGTCGGGAGTCGGGAGTCGGGAGTCGGGAGTCGGGAGTTAAAAAATATTTTGAACGATCAACCCTGGGATTATTCTCCCCCCGGTCCGTTTGGATTTTTTTTGTTCATGTGCTGAAGCAACAGGGCAATTCCTACAACTACGGCGATTGCAAAGAAAAAATTAAAACCGAGCTGGATATAATCTTCACGTTTTAAATTGCCCAACCGTTGTTTCACAATATACAAAGAGATCAGGCTTCCCAGTCCTACGGAAACAATGATGATAATTAACCGGCGCCTGTCTTTCATATTCAGTTTTTTGTGGAATGCCTGCAAAAGTAACGAATGGAACTGAATCCAAGTTGGGCAGGAATACTTTTCTCCGGGCATCCCTGATAAATCATTTTCACCCGTAATCAGATGACCAGCAAATTGCATCCCCGGACATCGCTGGAGTCGAAGCGGCCAAGGACTTCGAAACTTCCATCGGGGTACATTTTGCCGAGGTCCTGGGTGGCGATAAATGCACAGGAATCAATGTTGGCAAGGTCAATCACATTTATTCCGCCGGTAGTGCTGTAGTTGACCAGTGCGAAAGGGTCATTGGTATCCCGGATGAGAATTTTCATCCATTGCGGTGAATGAAAAACGCCGCTGCCTTTGGAATAAGCCTGGGAAAGCAATTCTGTCATTCCGTACTCCGAGTGAACCTCAGGAACGCCAAAACCATCCCGGAGCACTTCGTGAACTTCTTCTCTCAGCAATTCTTTTTTTCTCCCCTTCATTCCTCCTGTTTCCATCACAATAAGTTCAGGGAAGTGGATCGGGAATTCGTGTGCGAAATCAAGCAGTGCAAAGGTTACGCCGAGGAGAATCGTCTTTTGTTTCCGTTCTTTTAACTCTGTCAGTATCGCATGCAACTGCTCAGAATGTTTCAGATAAAAACCGCTCTTGCCATGCCCGCTCCGTCGGATCAGATCCGCTGCCATGTAAATGAGCGAAGAACCTTCCCGCTCAAGATAAGCAGGCAACAAGGCAAGGACACAATACTCCTGAACAGCTCCGTAAAATTTTTCAAAACCCTTCCGGAATGCGGTTTCGTAGACTGAAATATCCGGCACGTAGTGTTTACTTGTTTCCGTCCCGCTTGTGCCACTGCTGGTAAAAACGGTAGCGGCATTGTTGAAACCACTGAGTAGTTTAAACTCTTTGAAAAATTCAACCGGCAGGAATGGAATTTGCGCGGCTGTGACAATTGTATCGGGAGCGACATTCAGCTGTTTTACGTAACGGCCATAAATTGAATTGTATTGAACTTGGTAACGAAAAACCTCCAGCGCGACTGCATCGAAACCGGCTGCAGTTACGGAAAATATACTGCTGAGAATATCCGTACGCTGTTGATTGTTCTCCACAGCTCAATGACGTTTGACGGATTCATCAATCGGATTGTCTGTTGAGAAATGCAAACCGATATTTTCCTTTCTATCCATTGCAAATTTCACAATCAGATAAGCAACAGTAATGAGGTTGCGAAGCTCGCAGAGTTTTGGAGAAAGAATTGTTCGCTCGTACAAAGCCTCTGTTTCACCATAAATGATACGCAGCCGGTTCAATGCCCTTTTTAACCGCTGGTCGGAACGTACAATGCCTACATAATTACTCATGACGTCCTGCAACTCGCGAAGGTTATGTGTAATCAAAACCATTTCGTTCGGCTGGGTAGTTCCTTCTGCATCCCAGTCGGGAACATCAGATTTGTATTCACTATTTTTAACTGCTGACACTGCATCGCCGGAGGACCGGTGAGCAAACACAAGCGCTTC
>DAORHY010000005.1:0-33164 GCA_035438225.1 Bacteroidia bacterium | reverse complement strand
AGGAGGTACTGAACAGACCCATTAAAAAAGTTCCATCCCTGCGGGATGTAACCATTGCCAATCTGTTTTTTGAAAATTCCACACGAACCCGGTTATCTTTTGAATTGGCGGAACGCAGGTTGTCTGCTGACGTAGTAAATTTTGCTGCTTCATCTTCATCTGTAAGCAAAGGGGAAACACTGATCGATACAGTGAACAACATTCTCGCAATGAAAGTGGATATTGTTGTCATGCGTCATCCCCATGCAGGCGCTGCTCAGTTTCTGTCCGGTCATATTGATGCAAGTATTGTGAATGCTGGCGATGGTGCACATGAGCATCCGACCCAGGCACTGCTGGATGCATACTCAATCCGGGAAAAACTGGGTGAAGTAAAGGGTAAGAAAATTGCAATTGTTGGGGACATTCTCCATTCGCGTGTTGCACTATCAAATATTTTCTGCCTGAAAAAACTGGGTGCAGAGGTAATGGTCTGCGGACCCACCACCCTGATGCCAAAGTACATTGCTTCCCTTGACGTAAAGGTTGAATACAATCTGCGCAAAGCCCTTGAGTGGTGCGATGTAGCGAATATGTTGCGCATACAACTTGAACGTCAGGATATCCGTTATTTTCCTTCCCTCCGCGAATACATTCAGCTTTTTGGTCTGAACAAAGAAATTCTGGATTCGCTTTCCAAACGCATTACAATCATGCATCCCGGTCCGATTAACAGGGGAGTGGAGATTACCAGTGAAGTAGCCGATTCTTCTCAATCCATTATCTTAAGCCAGGTCGAAAATGGAGTCGCAATCCGAATGGCCGTTCTCTACCTTCTCGCCGGACAAGTGAATCAGGATTGAGCCTGGAGCTTGGTTGATGGTTGTTGGTTGATGGTATACTGAATAAAGAATAAATAATAAAGAATAAAGAATAAAGTGGAATAGCTCTGGCCACAGGCAACCAGTTCAATGCGATAGCCCGCTGTCTCCTGACTCCCAACTACTGACTCCCAACTCCCGACTATTGACTCCCGACTCACAACTCCCGACTATTGACTCCCAACTCCCAACTATTGACTCCCATCCTCCAACAGGCCCGAATATTAACAAATGCCCAATCCTGATTGTTGAAAATTAATCGCTTACCTGTCGAGAGCCTGAAAAATCAGCGTAAATTTGAAAAAAAGCTAATCCTATGAACTTAACCATCGACAGACAGGAAAAGTACGCGCTGATCAAAATCAATGAACAGAAATTGACTTCCAACGTTGCACCGGAGTTGAAAGCAGAAGTTGTAATGCTTCATCACGAGGGCTACAAGAATATGATTTTTGATCTTAGCGAAGTTCAATATTGCGATTCTTCAGGACTCAGCGCTATTCTCGTAGGATTCCGCATGTGCAGGGACCAGAATGGAACTTTTGTACTCGCCGGTGTTCAGGACCATGTCCGTAAACTGATATCCATTTCGCAGCTAGACACTATGCTCACACAATTACCTACCGTAAATGAAGCCATTGACTTGATCTTCATGGAGGAAGTTGAAAAACAGTTACACAAAGAATAAATTTAAAGGGCTCTGTCCATGAAAAAATTACTCTTTCTCTTTGTCTTTGCATTGGGAGTTTCAAGTTCTGGTTACAGCCAGTGTGTACCGGATACCAATATTACCCATAACGTTTCCGGAATATATCCCGATAGTGCCACTGGCCTGCCTCATGCAGTTGTAGGTGTACCGTACCTGACGGATATGCAGTTCAGCATTCCGACAGATACAATGTATGCTGGGCAGCCTGCCGTTCTCGATTCCATCCGGATTACCTACATGACCGGATTACCTGCAGGATTCACTTATACCTGTACTCCTCCAAACTGTATTTTCCCAGGCGGAGCAACCAGTTGTATTCAAATTACCGGAACTGCCCCAACTTCAGGGATGGTGGGTTCATATCCGATTGTAGTCGGACTGCGGGTGAGCGGCCGGCTGTATGGAATTATAGCACAGCAAATCGATACGTCGAATTCAAATTATACCATTGTCATTGATAATAATACAGCTATTGCTACACTGGTTCCGACCGCGTTCCAGGTTTCACAGAATAAACCCAATCCATTCCATGGTAAGACTGAAATCACTGTGTCCGGTCCGACAAGCGAGGAGTTGAAGATCAAGGTATGTGATTTACTGGGAAATGTTCTCCGGAATGAAACAGCCATCGTACCCAAAGGAATCAGCAGCATTTACCTGACATCGGATGAATTGAGTCCAGGTATTTATCTCTACACCATTACGAACGGCAGGTCCTCGGTGACCCGCCGGATGATTGTTTCCGGTAACTGATGATTTTTGAAGTAGGCATACTTGGCAGCAGTTCTGCAACCCCGATTTACCAAAGACATCCGACCGCTCAGGTGATTAATTTTCATGAGCGGTTTTTTTTAATTGATTGCGGTGAAGGGACGTTGATCCAGATGAACCGGTATAAAATCAAGTTTCACAGGATCAATCACATTTTTATCAGCCATCTTCACGGTGATCACTACCTTGGCTTGCTTGGTCTGATTTCAACCATGCATTTACAGGGAAGGACCGCTCCCTTGCACATTTATGGACCGAAAGATTTGGAAGAAATCATCGATATTCAATTGCGATATTCGGACACGAATCTTCGCTACCCGGTCGAATTTCATCCCACAGATCCGGCGCATTCCGAAATCCTGTATGAAGATGATGACCTCTTGGTTTCAACGATCATTCTCAGCCACCGTATTCCCTGTACCGGATTTCTTTTTACAGAAAAACCAAGACAACGCAAATTAAAAAAAGACAAGCTGCATCAGTACAACATTCCGGTATCGTATTATAGTGAACTGAAATCCGGAAAGGATTTCACCGATGAGGACGGTAAAGTGATTCCCAATGCCATGCTTACAACTGATCCTAGAAAACCCAGGAAATATGCTTTTTGCTCGGATACTATTTTCGATGAACGCATCAGCGGAATCGTAAAAGAAGTGGACCTGTTGTACCATGAAGCAACATTTCTTTCGGATAAATCGGAGCGTGCACGGGAGACTTTTCATTCGACTGCCGAGCAGGCAGCCCGGATTGCGCAGATGGCCTGTGTGAAGCGACTGATCATCGGACATTTTTCGGCTCGTTACAAGAATCTTTATCCCCTGCTGGATGAAGCAAAAGCAGTCTTTCCGGAAACCACACTGGCACTGGAAGGTGATCGTTTTTCCATCGATTGAATGGCCATGATACTCATAGCAGACAGCGGATCTTCCAAAACAGAATGGAACCTGATTACCGCAGGAGGGGAAGTGCATACGGTGAAGTCTGGTGGCTTGAACCCGTATTTTCTGGATGAAAATCAGATTGCAGAAGTCATTCGCAGGGAGGTTATTCCATCACTTCCCCAAGCAGTTGCCGCAGATGAAATTTATTTTTATGGTGCCGGCTGCGGAACACCGGCCAAATGCCTTGTTGTTAGCGGAGGACTGAAAAGACATTTTACAAATGCAAAAATCCATGTTGAATCCGATCTTTTTGGTGCCGCCCGTTCCTTGTGTTTTCGGAGCTCCGGATTGATTGCAATACTTGGTACAGGATCCAATTCGGGATTTTATGACGGAGAAAAAATCGTCAGCCAGGTTCCTTCACTGGGATATATCCTTGGGGATGAAGGCAGCGGTGTGTACCTTGGAAAAAAAATTCTTAAATCCTACCTTTCCGCTGAAATGCCTGTCTCTCTCCGGGAGAAATTCAACAGCGAATACAAATTGAGTAAAGATGAAATTCTTGACACCATTTACAGGCAGCCGCTGGCCAACCGGTTTATTGCATCCTTTGCATCTTTTGCGGGAAAATACAGGGAAGAAATTTTTTTTAATGAAATGATTGAATCTTCCTTCCGGAGTTTTTTTACAGAAATTATCTTCAAGTACAAGGAGAGCCGTTCATTCCCTTTGCATCTCACGGGTTCCGTTGCATGGTATTTTTCATCAGAGCTGAAAAATATTGCAGCCGAAATGAATTTGCAGCTCGGTACTATTACCCAAAGCCCTGGTCCGGGCCTGGTGAAATATCATTCTGGATAAAATAAATCCGGGAAAATCGGCAGACACATGGGATTCCCCATGTAAATATTAATGCATCTTACCCACAAGCTCCTGAAGTTTTTTTAGTTCTGCTTCAAGGTCTCTGACCGCAACTCTGGATCCTTCTTTAAATTCGGCATACAAATGCGGAATATCTTCAAGACGTTCACCGTCACGAGCGTATTCTTCAATGTTTGTGATTAATTTCTTCAATTCGTGAAACTCGAAAATTGCAATGCTGGATTTAAGTTTGTGGGCGACAGCATGTGTTTCTTTCCAGTCTTTTTTCGGGATGAGGACGTTCAGTTTTTCGACAGCATCAGGAAGTTGTCTGAGAAAAATTTCAATCAACTGAATCGTAAGTTCCTGGTCTCCTCCGGTAAACTTGTCAAGAAACTCCAGGTCCATTCCCGGAGTATTTTTCTGTAAAACAGCTGAGCCGTCACCGCGTTGCACGGATTTGGATACCGTTGTTTTCTCAGGGATAAATTTCAGCATGGTACCGTACAATTCTTCCGGAGTATAAGGTTTCACCACATAGTCATTCATTCCGGATTCCCTGGCTTTTATTTTTTCTTTATCGGAAGCATCTGCTGTCAATGCAATAATCGGTACCTGACGGATTTCCGGCCGCATCCTGGTCCTGATTTCTTTGGTTATTTCATAGCCATCCATCACCGGCATCTGGATATCCATGAGGATGATGTCGTAATCGTTCTCACGTATTTTTGCCAGTGCCGTCTTGCCATTTTCGGCTGTATCGAAATTCTCAAAACCGAATTTCTTTAGCATGTTTTTTACCAGTAACTGGTTTACCTTATTGTCTTCAACTACCAACACACGGACATAACTGACATCGACCGGCTCAATGTTGACAGGCTCCACTGCTGGAATATCTTTGGGTCGGTTAATGCCCAGTTTGAAATGCATATCAACGGTAAATTCTGAACCTTCATTTACCCTCGATTTAACCGTGATACATCCTCCCTGCAATTCCACCAGTTGTTTCACGATGGTTAACCCGAGCCCCGTTCCTTCGTAGCGGCGTTTGTTGTTTTCTGCCTGTTCGAAGCTTTCAAAAATTGATTGTAATTTATTATCCGGGATGCCGATACCGGAATCGGTAACACGGAAACGCATCTTACAGACATTATCTTTCACCTCCAATACTTTGATGTCCAGAGTAACTTTTCCTTTTTCGGTAAACTTAACTGCATTGGCCATCAAGTTTACAAGGATTTGATTCAGCCGGATAGGATCACCGACGAGGTTGTCCTTGATGTGGTAATCGAGCGTACAACCGATCTGAATTTTCTTTTCGTCCGCTTTTACTTGTAGAATCTGGACGATTCCCTTGATCAGGTCGCGGATATTGAATTCTGTTTCTGAAAATTCGATTTTCCCCGCATTGATCTTGGAAAAATCGAGAATGTCATTGATGATCACCATCAGATTATTCGCAGAGATTTTGATGGCATCAATGTATTCCTGTTGTTCGCGTGTAGGGCTCGTTTTACCCAATAAATGAGCCATTCCCAATACGCCGTTCATTGGAGTACGGATTTCATGGCTTACATTGGCGAGAAACTGTTCTTTTAATTTATCGGATAATTCTGCAATTTCTTTTTGCTTTTTGAGTTCTTCAAGATCGTACCTGATATGAAGCGCTTTGGTTTTTAAAGCGATTTCTTCATTCATAAATTCTTTGTCGAGCTCAAAATATTTTTTGAAATGATACAATGCATTCTCTGTATCGCCGATTTTTTCATAAGCCAGGGAGAGAAACTGGTGAATCTTCACCAACTGGGCTTCGAGCGGAGAGGATTGTGCAATTTTTAAGGCCTGGAGAAGGACTTCGATTGCTTTGTCATATTGGGTGAGGTCAATGTACAGGTTGCCCAGACTTTTTTTCAATTGAGCTTTTACTGTATTGGAAGCACCCTCATTCGCAATTTCAAGTGCTTTGTTGAAATAAGACAATGCTTTGTCAAATTCTTTGAGTTTAGTGTGCAGTATTGCTAAGCTTCCGTGTGTTTTAGCCCGGATGTCCGAGTCCTCAATTTGTTCCAGTGAATTCTCTGCCCGCAAGAGGTAGTACAATGCCTTGTCGAAATCGTCCATCCAGTTGTATGCATTCCCGAGAAGGAAATACGAATTCACCATTTCCGGTTTGTTCTTCATTCCCTCGAATATTTTAAGAGCTTTCTTAAAATAATCTATGGCATTCAAATATTCCTGAAGGTAAATGTGAAGCTTCCCGATTTCATTGTACCCGTGAGCGATTCCTTCCGAATCACCTCGGTCAGTGTTGAGTTTAAGTGTCTGAAGGATGTTGGTGAGAGCAGAGGGGACTTCACCCAGCTTGAAATAAATAGAACTTATTTCAGTCAGGCAACTCAATTGTCCTTCAATATCTTCAAGGTCTTTGAAAAATTGCAGCGCTTCGGTGTAACCGGTCAGGGCTCTCTTGTAATTCTTCTGAATAAAAGCACATGCCGCTTTATCCCGGATGATCAGAGCTGTTCCGCTCTTGTAATTTTCTTTTTGAGCAATGGACAGGGCATCATCCAGCAGGGCAATGGCTTGTCCGATGTTTCGCCCACGCATGACCTGAGCACGCTGAATTAGAATATTTACACTTTCAATTCCCATAGGATAGAGCTTCAGGAGATCTGTTAAATTGATCCCGATTATTCAGCCTTAGTATAAGGCAGGAAGCCGTTTTAGTTACTTTAATATTCAGTGATCCCTTACAACATCCCGGCTTTCTTCGAAGCCATCGGAAACTTATTAAGGTCGGTAAATTTACTTGATCTAAACAGATAAAACGATAAAACTATTGATTTCCAATATATTAAGTTAAAATATTGATTATGAGTGTTATGCGTATTAGTCCTTGCGCTTTGGTAGAGTTTTTTCATTTTATGGAAATCCCTGTGCGCTTCAAAAACAGCTTTAAAGTCAGCTTTTCCGTTCCGGATGAGAAACAGGATTGCCGCAGCAGAGTCGAAAATGGTTCTTGCAATGATCACTTTTAGAAATAAATCTGCCGGAAGGTTTTTATACAGCATCAGCAAATTATTACGGAAATTGAGATAAGTTTTCCGCGGATTGTTTTTCGGCAATGTACCGCCTCCCACATGATAGACTGCGGATGTTCCGCAATACCAGACTTGCTTTCCTTCACGATGAATTCGCCAGCACAAATCGATTTCTTCCATGTGTGCGAAGAAATTATTATCAAAACCATTCAGTGCATGAAACACGGCAGACCGGATAAACATACAGGCACCGGATGCCCAGAATACTTCCAGACTGTCGTTGAATTGACCTGAATCCTTCTCCAGGGAATGAAAAATTCTTCCCCGGCAAAACGGATAGCCGTAACGGTCAATATATCCTCCTCCTGCACCTGCATATTCAAATTCATCAGGATGTGCGAGGGAACAAATCTTGGGCTGGCATGCTGCGCAATCAGGATGCTGATCCATCAGTTCCAGCAATGGCTTTAACCATCCATCGGTGACCCGGACATCCGAATTCAGCAACACATAGAATTCATGACCAACCGCTTTTAATGCTTCGTTGTAACCTCCTGTATACCCCAGATTTTTTTTGAGCCGGATAATGCCCACAGAGGGTAAATTCTTCTCCAGCCAGGCTACAGAGTCATCTCCCGAGGCATTGTCTGCAACAATTACATCTGCTTCATTTTCACTGAAACGCACCACGTCAGGAAGAAAAGATTCCAAAAAGAATCGTCCGTTCCAGTTCAAAATTACAACTGCAATGCGTTTGCTTGTGTCTGTCATGATGAATTACCGTGCAGGGTTGCAAGGTAACCTTAAATCATTGATCCTAAAAACCCGGTTCATCAGAACTTAATTGCCATTTATCCGCAATTATCTTCTGAAAAATATCGTAAAATAAAAAATAATTTACAGGTACCGGCGGATGAATTGCCGGAATCAATACATACAGGAAATCAATTGTCTTTCCGGCTTTTACTTTGGATTTTTAAAATTGTCCTTTGTTTTGGTACCATAGATATCAATTGAATTCTGTTTATCAGGATCGTTGTATTGCTGGGAACGGCTGTGCAACTTTAGTTCCCAACTGTCATCCTTCAATTCCCCGTTTGCATCGGAATGCAGGAGCTGGTAGTCATTCGAAACCCCATCCGGATTGTAGAATACAAACTTCCGGTTGGATTGGTTCTGCAGCTTGTAATAATGCCAGATCTCGTAAGGAATGGCATTGGGGTCAATGTTGTCTGCTGTGATGGAGTTCGGAGGACCATACTGCAGGTAAACGCGTCCACGGTCGGATTCATAACCGGGTTTGTTCAGGGTGCTGTAGTCGATGTTCACTTTCCTGACTTCAGCCTGGTAAGCTTTCCATGCTCCCTCAGGATCCCCGGGGTTCCTGACAGACCAGAAATGAAGGACGTATTGCTTCATGTTCTGGACATCACCGAGTGCGATCTGGTTTTCTCCTATTTGTATGTCCAAATTGGAGGAAATGGGTGAGAGGCAGGCAATGTATTCTTTGAGTGTATCCGCGTTGTCGATGCCTGAAATGAATGAGTTATTAATGTCCAAGGTTGCCTGATCGTCTTTCGGTTCCGGTGTATGCAGGACATTACTGCGTTGAAAAAGTACCTGGCGATAGGTGATGAGTTTGTTTTCCCGGCTTCTTACTTCAACAGTAAGGATGTAATTTCCGGAAGCCAGTTTGTCTATTGGTATTTCCGCTAGGAGAACATTCACTGCGGAAGGACTTTGCTTTTTGTAATTCACCAGGTCATTCTGAAGGATACGGCTTTCGTTGTTGGAAATAAAGTACCGGACCAGGTAATCTTCTTTCAGGTATTCATTCGTACGGTAAATTTCCGCATAGAATTTAATGCTCGTCATTTCCGGGGGATAATACCCAAGGATGAACGGGACAAGATCAAATCCACTTTTAGTAAATGCAGAAGCTTTTGTACTCGGTGTAAAGGTCTCAAGCAGTTCGATGTCGGATATGCTCACTTTATCAGCCGGAAAATAAACCCGGATATCCTGTGTAATTGAAAAGGGCGGATCACCTGAATTTTTATCGGCAATTTTCAGTTCTGCAGAATAAAATCCGGTGTCCAGCACCACCCGCTGCTGATCTATAAAATCGGGAACTCTCTGATTCAGGCTATCGAGCGCAGGACTGTGCAGATTGTACTTATCAAAATGGATTATTTTATCGCCTTTTTTGAATACCCATTGAATCTCAAGAGTACTACGGAACTTTCCGCTTCCATCAGGATGTACTTTCACACTCCTTCCCATGATGTTCAGGTACGTTTCAACATACGTTGAATGTCCGGGCTGGTCAAATGTGGCATACGAAAAATAAGCATTCAGGGCACCATAGGACCATGGACCGGAGAGAATAAAAACCAGGAGGAAATACAGTTTTTTCATGGCCATTTAATTGAAAAGTAAAGTTACAAATAATAAAGCAGCGTACTCTGAATCATGAAGGTGGCTGCCTGATTTTAACACGAAACTGACACTCCGCCGCAGGATGAAGACAGCCGGGGATTATAAGAGATTTCAGGCATACTTGTCAGTTGTCAGCGCAATGCCTATTTTTGGCACGCTAACGCAATAAAACGGTGATTTTTTTCCTCCTCCTTTTCTTACTTTCTGTTTTTCTGGTTTTTTACAGCTATGTTTTATTTCCATTCATTCTTTCCGTTTATTCATCCGGAAAATCCTTTCGTCATTTGCAATATTCAACTCCGGAAGAATTACCGTACATCAGCGTGGTAATGTCTGCCTACAATGAGGAAAGAGTGATCGGAGATAAATTGAAGGGAATTTTGAATTCCGTATATCCCCGGGAAAAAATTGAAATCCTTGTCGGTTCAGATTCTTCGGTTGACAATACACCTGAAATCATCAGAAGATTTGCAGCTGAAGATTCACGGATTCGTTTTTTTGAATTCAGGGAACGCAGGGGCAAGCCATCAGTGATCAATGAATTGGTCGGAAAGGCTGTGCATCCGATTGTCGTGCTGACCGATGCGAATGTGATGTTTGAGGCCGCGACCCTTGACAGGCTCTGTCGCCATTTTAAATCACCGGAAATCGGCTTGACTGGTGCAAACATCCTGAATATTGGAATGAAAAAAGACGGCATTTCCATTCAGGAAAAGTCTTACATCGAAAGGGAAAACAAAATTAAATACCAGGAAGGGCTTGTCTGGGGCACAATGATGGGACCCTTTGGCGGATGTTATGCTATTCGTAAGGAGCTCTATTTTGCAGTGCCTTCAAATTTCCTTGTAGACGATTTCTATATCTCGATGAAAATCCTTGAAAAGGGATTCAAATGCATCAATGAACTGGAGGCAATTTGTTACGAAGATGTTTCCAATGAAGCAATACAGGAATACAGAAGAAAAGCCCGGATTTCGGCCGGCAATTTCCAAAACCTGAAAGAATTCTCAGGTATGCTTCTGAAACCTTTTACCGCTGCCGGATTTTGCTTCATCAGTCATAAAGTGCTTCGCTGGATAACCCCGTTGTTCATTCTGACTTCCCTGTTGAGCCTTGGAATGCTGGTATTGATAACCCAACTGCCGGTCTGGATCTTTCTTTTTACCGGTGAAGTTCTGCTCATTATTTCTCCTCTCATCGACAAATTGCTGAGGTCTGCAAAGATTCATCTGAAACTACTGCGCTTCATTTCTTATTTTTCACTGATGAATCTTGCATTACTGAAAGGGTTTATCCACTACATGAGTGGGATCAAAACCAGTATCTGGACACCGACCAGCAGGAACCTGTAGTTTGTAGTCTGTAGTGATTTCCAATGGAGGTCTTGATTGGAATAGTTTTTCTACACAGCAGATTTTTAAATGATCAGATTCAGTTGCACAGTCCGTGCACAGAAATCGCTAAACGGAGACCTGCCCCGGTACTGACTCTTTTTATGCGGAGAGGGAGGGATTCGAACCCCCGGTGCTTTTGACGGCACACCTGATTTCGAATCAGGCACATTCGACCTCTCTGACACCTCTCCGAAATAATTTTTTATTTTATGAAATGGATGATATTGCCCTTTGTCAGTCTGAGCAATTGAATCAGCTCCATGATTAATCAAATACAGGGGTGTATAAATTATTATGCAGCCATTGTTGATTTGGTATCAGGATGTAAAAGTAACAAAGAATGTTGTGAAAAATACACAATAATATAATAGTAGAATTGTGCAGTGTCGAGGTTACCACATACTTGAATTGCGGATACAAATCACTGCCGTGACATACCCTATCCTGATTTTTGTCATGCTGGAGACGATGCCTTTTGATTTACTTGTTTGTAATTCTCAGGATATTGAGAGGCGGTTTTGTCATCGCGGATTCCGGTTATTCTGTTTATCAAAAAATAATTAAGCAAATACATTTTATTTATTAACTTGGAACACAGTTTTATTTAGCAGTCAAATTACTCTGATGTACCATCAGCACAAAATCATTGTTGTACTTCCGGCATACAATGCTGAAAGAACCCTTGAACAAACCTACATGGAGATTCCCGGGGATATTGTTGATGATGTCATTTTGGTCGATGATCATTCGAGTGACTACACTGCTGAACTGGCAGAAAGATTGGGAATCAAACACATCATCCGGCACGAGAAGAATAAAGGATATGGCGGAAACCAGAAAACATGTTACAACACCGCCCTGGACCTGAATGCCGATATTGTCATCATGCTTCATCCCGATTATCAATATACGCCGAAACTCATCACTGCAATGGCTTCAATTATAGCGGATGGTGTTTACCTGACGGTGATTGGTTCACGCATTCTCGGTCGTGGTGCATTGAAAGGCGGGATGCCGGTCTACAAGTACTATGCAAACCGGTTGTTGACATTTGCCCAGAATCTGCTCATGAGGCAAAAGCTAAGCGAGTTCCATACAGGTTTTCGGGCATACCACAGTGAGGTGTTAAGATCCATTGACTACAATGGAAATTCTGATGATTTTATTTTTGACAATGAAGTCATCGCCCAGATATTTCACAGGGGATATGAAATTGCAGAAATTACTTGTCCTACCCGCTATTTCAAAGAAGCTTCAAGTATAAATCTGAAACGGAGTATTGTTTATGGCCTGGGTGTACTCAATGTTTCCTTCCGTTATTTTCTTCATCATAGCGGAATACTAAAGTGGGATCGCTTGAAATGAGTATCTGCTGAATTATTTGAAAACAAGAAATCGTATGCTGGAAATATTGTTGTTGTCCATGGTAAAGTGACAAAATTCAGTCCGGATATTATGAATAAGAACTGGATTCACATTCAGGATGGTACTGAATATTCTGGTAAATTTGACCTTGTCGTCACTTCAGAACAAAACTTCAAAGAAGGTGATATTGTGACGATAGAGGGAAAAATACTTCTTGATAAAGATTTTGGTTCCGGTTATAGCTTTGATGTCATCATGGAAGAAGCCAGGCTTAAATAAGGGTTTTTATCGTTGCTGTCAAAGAATGGTTGAACACTTGTTATTCTCAAATTGTCAATCTGTTAATATAACTTTTTTTCGTATGACTGAGCCTGGTGTCACGATTTCAACGACGTAAAGACCGGATGAAAATTCTTTAAGAGCCAATTCACCGTTTTTTGACGGAAGTAATATTGATTTCTCCATTTTACCCGTTGCGGAGAATACTCTCAGTACTGCTATTGATTCAAGGTTTGATTGCCAGTACAGGTTTCCCTGACACGGATTCGGAAACAACCGGAAATCGGATTGGGCAAACAGTTCCGTAGAAGAAGTTCCCGTTGTCACATTTCCATTGGTATCTGTCCTGACGATATAAATATCCGCACTGTCATTGGTAATTAAACCGGTTTGTCCGGAAAAGATAAATCCACCGTCATCGAACGAAAGAAGGGCATTTGCCTTGTCTTCACCTGCAGTTGATCCTCCGAAATAGTTGGTCCAGATTAATGCACCGGTTGGGTCCAGTCTGTACAGCACTGCTTCACTGGAATTTCCTGTGAACTTTGACCCACCGAAAATACAACCGCCGTCTGCAGTTGCAGCGAAGGCGAATTTTGCTTCTGTGTCATAGAGATAGATCGGATCGTTGAACGTTTTGGTCCACAAGGTATCCCAGTTGTCGTTGGTTCTCAGCACCCAGATATTATATCCATTGATTGTTCCTGTTTTGGCAGATATCAGATATCCTCCTTGGGACAAATGTTCTACTGTGTTGATGATTTCTGCAGTAACGGTTTTATCATAACTATGGTAAGTAATAAATGAACCTGCGGTATCGAATTGCATTATCATTCCCTGAAATGTGCCGCTCAGGGATGCTCCTGCCAGCAGGTAATTGCCATCATAGTTTTGCATGCAATATTGAGCATACGAATTTCCCGAAGATCCAATTTGTACTGACCAGAGAGAATCACCGGTTTCAGAGAATTTTATCATCGTAGCCCGTGCATAGCCGTTAACACTCAGCCAGCCACATGCCAGAAATGTTCGGTCATCATTCTCACTGATGTGCCACATTCTGTCGTTGTTGGGTTTACGAATTATTTTTGTCCAGAGAGTATCCCCAAAAGCATCTGTACGGAGGATCCACCAATCGCTAAAATTCGGAGCCTGATAGGAGAGTGAGTAGGTGGTTGCAGAGATTAAAAAGCCCCCGTCTTGTGTTTCAATGATCGCTGACGGAAAATCGTTCCCGCCCGGTCCACCATAGGTTTTTGTCCACAAGGAATCCCCCAGGGAATCTACTTTCATCAGTAGGATATTTGTAAAAGCCGTAGAATCCGATGTAGATGTTCCCGCAATAATATACCCCCCGTCGCTGGTACTGTGGATAGCCATTCCATCCTGGTATCCGTCACCACCCCAGCGTTTTTCAAACGTGATCTGGGCAGCAGTACTAATCGTAGTGAATAGCAGGAGGGAAGTGAAAGTGAATTTCATAGAGGGAAGTACAGGATAGTGAATTCTCGGCAGGAACTGAGTTTTATCTGATCATTGTAACGGAAAGTATTCGATAGAATGGCTAAAGCAAATAAACAGTGCCTGCTTGACCTATTCCAATTGCCCGAAGATACGAAGATGGAAAAAAAAGGAATGCATGGTTGTAAATATATTTTGATAATCTTGTATGTGGAGTTGCCAGCCTTTGCGACGGAAGCATCCTGATTCGGGAAATTGGGAGATGTTGCGACAACTAATTTAATCCCTTCACTGCTTGATGATTTTGAAAAATTTATTGTTCGCACCGGAAGAGCAGTGGAGCAGGTACAAGCCCGGAGCCAGTTGTGAAAAATCTTTCTGACCAATATCTGTTCCCCGGAAAATAATTTGACCCATTGAATTCGTGAGCACATAGAATGCAACGTGCGTGGTAACCTTCGGATTGATTTTGTCAAGAAATGGATTCGGGAAGATCACTTGTTCGTCAAACATTATTTCTCCAATCAGAACGCTGGATGTGTTGCATGGATCAGCAAGATCAGTCACACTAAATTTTTCCGCGCTGATATATCCGCCATCTCCTTTTGGGACATAGACAGTATAGCTTCCTGTATCCATTACCTGAATCATTTGCGTGGTCTCACCGGTTGACCATTGGTAGGAAGAATATCCGTTGCCGGCATCCAGGAAATGGTGCTGGTTGATCTCTGTGCAGCGGATCACCGGACGGTTCAAATCCCAGGGAAGTGTTGTGTAATTGAAGGCACGGTAACTGCGCAACGTATCGCTGAACCTGATTTCCAGAGCTGTATTCCCGTTTGGGCTGATGACTTCGAATGCAGTGGCAAGTTGATCAACCATACCGTAATCGATGAGGGTGTTGCCGCTCATACTGCGATGGACATTACCAATGGCCCCACTATACAATCCGGAATCGGGACAGTAACTCCAAATGAGTGTAGCCTGCATTGTGGTTTCATCGAGCTGGTATTCCTTTGCGGCAACCGGATGTCCGGGTGCGCCATTATCAAGAATGGTGATATTCCCGTTTGCCAGCCTCCTGCAATCGTGTTGCCCGATGAACATCGGAGTGTCATTTGTGAAAGTGAACTGATTGGCTTTTCCTCCCCATCTCCACATGACGTCTCCTGTGCTTCGGTTGATCTTCGTGATTTCGTTGAAATGCCGTATGGAAAGCAGAAGGTTTCCATCTGTATCCATTTCAACAGCATTGAAATGGGTCCAGTCAACATTGGAGGGACTGTTCAGTCGTGTCGTGTCTACATCTGCAAATAAAAAATAATTGGCGGCATGCCATTCAAAGACGACATTTTTATTGGCATCTTGTTCCTGGATCACCCCGGAGCGCACCACAGCCATGCTGCTGCCCGGACTCCCGTTATTGTTGAACCATGGATAAGCACTGAGATCCATGACGACATTTTCCCATCCAAGCAATAAAAAATGTCCATTCGGTAGAACCTGCATGTCATGACCATCCTGTACAATTCCATTCTTACAGCGCACTGAATCTATTACGGTGAAAGTACTGTCCATTAAAAAGAATTTATTTTGATAGCTGTAGGAAATAAGTCCATTGTCCTGAAATTTGAAATCACCCGTATTGTTACCCGAAACAAATTCTTTGTAGTAGACCACATCACCCCTGCTGTCAAGAATCAGATGTGTTGGGTTTTGAGAGGGGCCGCCGGTTCCGGTTCGTATCGGAACCAGAAAATAATACCCTGAGGATGTCGTGTCCCATTGGCTGACAGTAAAATCCGGAAATGACTGAGCCGGCAGGGAAGTACCGCCAATACATTGTACCAGCAGGGACAAGAGTGCAATAATTCTTTTCCCAAGCACCGGATAGTGACTGAATCGCTTTTTTATTTCGGAGGAATGTGGGGTATAGTTTATAAATAAATTCATAGATAAGAGTGGAGAGAGGCCATTCGAAGACGGATTTCTGTTTTGGTTAAAAGCGGAAACATTAGTGAAGTGTGTATACTAGCATTCGTAATACATTGCACAGTGTATTCTCACGGTATGGTGTCAGGACCGCATGTTTACGGGTTGGAGTTAAAGGCACGCACAATCTCTGCGAATTCCTGCAGGTGTAAATTAAGAAAATTTTGATAAACTGTCAGAATCGAATCGAATGAGGTTGCAGTAAGGGTTCACTGTGTTCAAGTTTCTTTAATAAGAATTTTGGGTAGGAAGATGGAATCGTATTTCAGGGTGTTCCCGAGTGTATTACAAAGCCCCTTCAATAAAATACATATCAATAGTGCCTTTGTTTTTCGCTTCAATCTTACCTCTGTAAGTACATTTATACTTATCTTTTACCAGTTCGTATGTCGTTCCGCTGACATTGACTTTTCCCGGCTCACCGCTTGATTCCATGCGCGAAGCAATGTTTACCGTATCCCCCCAGATATCGTATGCAAATTTTTTAATGCCTACAATTCCAGCCACCACAGGGCCTGAATGCAATCCGATACGGATTTCGAAATGGGGTTTGCCTTCGGCTTCCTTTTTTATTTTTTCCTGTGAAATGAATTGAAGAATCTCCAGGGCTGCATTCACGGCATCAACTGAATTTGTTTTATTTGCTACCGGCAGGCCTCCAGCACACATGTAACTGTCACCAATAGTTTTTATTTTTTCAAGATGATGTTTGGTGATAATTCTGTCAAATTCGCTGTAACAATTATGGATTTCTTTAACAAGTTCATCTGCAGTTAACCGTTCACTCGTCTGTGTAAAGTTTTTAAAATCTGTAAACATAACGGTCACTTCATCATAGCTTTTTGCTTCTGCTTTTCCTTTCAACTTCAGTTCTTCGGCAGTTTCTTCAGGCAAAATGTTGAGGAGTAATTCCTCACTTCTTTTTTTCTCTCTGGAGATCCTGTTTCGCTGCCTGTACACGATCAGGGAAAAGACGAGTGCGCCAGCCAGACCGGCTGAAATGGAATTTCGGATATTGCGTTGACGAATGTCTATTTTTTCCTGTTCGGCTGCCTTTGCAGCCTCTTTTTTGTCAAACTCATATTGCATGGATAAGGCGGTTAATTTATTTTCCTTTTCCATATTAAAGGCCGAATCCTTGTACATAGTGTATTGTCTGTATCCATCCAATGCCGCTTTTTGATCGCCCATCATTTCGTTGATTGCACTCAATACTTCATACGAAAAAATCAGAGCATTCAAATATCCAAGTTCCTTTTGTACGGCAATTGCTGTATCCGTATAATTTTTGGCAAGTTGCAGAGCTCTGCTTCGTCTCCCATTCACAAGTTGGTCCAGTGTCTCTTGCTTATTTTCCTTTGCCATTTGAAAGTACCCGCTTCCAAGGTTGATCAGGTTTCTTGCGAGGCCTGTCATTTCACCCAGTTCCCTGTTGATGGTGATGGCTTTCATCGTATAGTCAAAAGCTTCCAGGTATTGATTTTGATCCTGGTAAACTATTCCAATATTGCCCAAAAGATTGGCAAGGTTTTTTGAGTCGGATAATTCCTGGTAAATCGTTAATGCTTTTAAATCGTTCTCCAGCGCTTTCTCATAATTATTCTGGTTGTAGTACGTGCCGCCGATATTTGTCAGATTCATTGCTACACCGCGCTTGTAGCCGATTTCCTCATTCAGCTTCAAGGACCGTGAATAGTAGTTCAGCGCTTTGTCATATTCTCCTTCCTGTTGGTACACAACCCCGATAGTGGCAAGGTTGGAAGCTATATTTTTCTTAAGTCCGAGAACTTCATTTATCTTCAGGGCCGTTAAGAGGTATTCCAATGTTTTTGGATAATCCGATTTGCTCAAATAGTTTGTTGCAATATTACTGTAGGAATTCGCAATGCCTTTTTTCCAGTTAATTTGTTCCGAAAGTTTCAGGGCCATCTCTCCGAAAGCGATTCCGGTATCCGGGTTGATACTGAAATAGGTGTAACTGATGGTGTTGAGGATATTCACCCGGTTGGTGTCATCTTTTGTTGCGGACATTGCCGACAACAGAGAATCGATCAACGCTTTTCCCTGTTTGGAAGCCGAGACTTCCGATGTGGCCAACCATAAAAGGATGAGGAATATTCTTTTCATCTGTTAAAAAAAATGAATTCTTCTAATCAGCGGTACAACAATTTTCAGTCCCCTTGAAAGGACGATGTCCGTAGTTCGCAGTTTGAATTGTTTTATGTACTCAACACACTCTTCCGTTACGAGTCCGCCCTTTCAGTTGTGGAATCCGAATATAAGAATCAGTTAATTTTCAGTCATGACAATGGTCATTTTTTTAACTATAAATTACTTATTTTAACAATTGGAAGATGCACGATGTTGAATTTTGTTACTACCGGAATACAATGGTTTGGCCTGGATCTTCATACGTTGAAGCCCAGGCCACCGAATATAAAAAAACAAAATTAAAAATGTGAAACTACGGTTACCGCCAATCGAATTGTTTCGCCTGAAGTCTTTTGTATAGCACCAACGGACAATTGCCAGACATTTGATCTGATTGTTTCCGGGGTTCATTGATTATTCATTTCCAGATACAAAAGCTAATTTTATTTAGGTCACTTTTGATAACCAGTTCCTGAGGATGGGCTCAGTAAATGATTATTTTCTTCCGGTAGAATGTATTTCCATCAACCAATTGCATTAAATAAATCCCTGAAGAAATATCCTTTGTATCAATGGAAAGCCTCGATGTTCGGGAAATATTTTTCTGATACACCAATGTCCCGTTTAAATTGATAATTTCTATGGAACCCGAAGTGATGAAGTTTGCTGACTCAATAATAAATGAACCCGTTGATGGATTTGGATAAATTGAAATAGTCGACGGATCGCCAATTTCATTTACAGAGATGACATTCGCGCACAATCCGTTTACCTGCACCGGTATCGGACTATTTGTAAAGGATGTGTTTCCAAGCTGTCCATATGTGTTTGAACCCCAGGTCCAGCCCGTGCTGTCATTCTTCATGGCGAAGGAATGGGAATAGCCTGCGGCAATTGCTGTGATACCGGAGAGTCCGGCTACGGGTACCGGAACATGGCTGTCCAGGCTACTGCCATTGCCCAATTGTCCATTGTTGTTAAATCCCCAGGTCCATACGGAACCGTCGTGCTTCAATGCCATGCCGTGATAAACTCCGGCTGCGATGGCTATGACACCGGTAAGTCCGCTGACCTGAACCGGAATTAAGCTCGGAGAAGAGGAAGCATTTCCAAGCTCGCCTTCCGTATTGATTCCCCATGCCCAAACGGTACTGTCTTTTTTCAGTGCAAGTGAAAAACCATTTCCTCCAGCGATTGCGATGACCTCCCTGATTCCAGTGACCGGAACAGGAACATTGCTGGCTGTATTGCTTCCATTTCCGGGAGGACCACCCCAGGCCCAAACGGTGCTGTCGCGTTTGATAGCAAGTGAATGATAATATCCGCAAGCAATTTGTGTGACTCCGGTGAGTCCGCCAACTACAGGTACAGGAACATTGCTGGAACCTCCGGAGAGGCCGTTTCCCAGTTCTCCATAATCGTTATATCCCCAGGCGAAGACGGTGCTGTCGCTTCGCAGAGCCAGAGAATGATACATACTGCTGATTGCTTTGATGTGTGTCATTCCGAGGACCTGCAAAGGAGTTGCGCTGTTCGTATTCGTACCATTGCCCAATTCGCCGGTTGTGTTGTATCCCCAAGCCCAAACGGTGCTGTCATCTTTCAGTGCAAGCGTATGATTCACACCACCGCCAACATTGGTGACATGTGAGAGGGTATTCACGACCACCGGTATATTGCTGAAGCTATTTGAATTTCCAAGCTGGCCAAAGGAATTCGCTCCCCATGCATTTACCGAACTGTCTCTGCAAATAAAAATCGTATGCTGACCTCCGCAGGCAATTTTTTGGGCATTCGAAAAAGTGGGAAAAAAGAAGCATGCTGTCAGCAACAATGCAATCTGATTTGGGACGAGTAAATGTTTTTTCATGAAGTAATTTTGGAATATACTGAGCTGTTGTTTTCTCTGTGTAAATACAAATTCAATACTGTGAAAGGCAGACCAAGGTATAAGAATTAATGACAGTTCGGCTGATAAACCACAAATGTATATGAAATACGGAGTAGGGCAATTCAAAGCCAATCAGAACATGGCCTGGTCCCAGGCTTGGATGACCATTCGAAAAGTAATGCCACCCATTAAAACCAGAATGTCAAAGCCGTAAAACCATGTGTAAAAACTTTCACACATGATTCTGCTAACCGTATCAGAAAATTAATTGAATGATCGCAATTAAAATCAGGAAAAAGAAAGCACTCAGAAAAAGGAGGGTAACTATGCAACCTCTTGTAGTTTTGTTGTACACTTTGTTGTACATGTACTTTTTCGGATTTGTTAACCAACCATACCCTCGTGGTGATTTAATCCCAAGATTGTGGCGAATAACCCTCTTCCATGAAGTGCGGGCAGCAATTCGTTTGGTTAATGAGGGTATACGGAAGCCAAATTTCATATACTATGTGCGTTCTAACATATAAAAATAGTGTAAAGAAAATGTAGATGCAACTTGTTCTTTCTTGTTTCCTAAAATTAATGTGTGTTTAGTTATGGACATTTTAGAAAGAGTAAAAATTTTTGCCAACACGATTTCTTTTCAGATAGAAATGCCACATGCTCAGAACATAAATACGGAGCCAATTCGTTGCTTACCATCAAGTACATCATATTTTAGCCGACCTCTTGAATCCGTCATTTTGTAAAGAAAAATGGATGGTACGGGATAGTTTTGAAGCAGTGATTGGATAAGTTTCTTCCTGTCATTAACTGACCACACAGATTGTCTTTGGAAACCAGGTTCCAGGTTTAATCTTTTTTGTGTAAAAAGTGAAACAAAATCTTGCACATCCTTGCTGCCATAAGTAAATTCCAAGGTTTTCATTTTGAATCAATATTAATTATCGGGTTAACCGTAATTTAAGTGCTGAGAGGTAAGAGAGAATTCGCAATCCCAAGGATAATGGTTATTCCTGAGGGATCCGCGACCGGGCTATTGAAAAAAAAGTTGAAGGGGGATTAATGTCAAAGAGTCAGTTTCAGTTTCAGAGTTAGTCGTCAGAATTCTCTGCGCTAACCCTTTCACTTAAACTGACTCTGATGAGCGGAGAGAGAGGCTCTTGAACCTACCTCTGAAAGCCTTTATTGACAAGGCTTTTAAAATTTTTCGCCAACAGGTATCCTTTTAGGGAACTCTTGTTGAAATGCTATTTAGCTGTTGTCAAAGTACGATTACAAAGCAAATATACGGATCATTTTCAATTTGCCACCTTCAACCGACTTGCATTTAATGCAACCACAATTGTACTAAGACTCATCAGGACTGCACCAATTGCCGGTGAAAGCAAAATACCCTGCTTATACATTACTCCTGCTGCCAATGGCAAAGCAATTACATTGTAACCTGTCGCCCACCAAAGATTTTGTACCATTTTACGATAGGTGGCTCGTCCAAATAAAATCAGATTCACAATATCTTTTGGGTTACTATTCACTAAAATGATCCCGGCAGTTTCTGCTGCGATATCGCTTCCACTTCCTACGGCAATTCCCACATCTGCTTGCGCAAGTGCCGGTGCGTCGTTGATTCCATCACCGGTCATGGCAACAAACTCACCTTTTTGCTGAAGTTCTTTTACCTTTTCCAGCTTTTGATGTGGCAATACTTCAGCGAAAAAGCCATCCATCTTCAGTTCATTCGCTACTGATTCAGCGACGGTTGCATTATCACCGGTAAGAAGAAGGCTTTTGATGTGGTGATCCTTTAACGTATTAATTGCTGCACTTGCCTCATGGCGTATCTGATCTGCCAGTGCAACATAACCAACAACAGATTTATCGATGATAACATACACCAACGTTTCTCTTTGATTAGATGAGACGATTTGCGAAGAAAATTCATCCTTAATATATCTCGGACTGACAATCATAACTTTTTTACCTTCTATCTCTCCTTCAATACCGGTTCCGGTGATTGAATTGAAACTTTTCACCGGTAACAGGTTTAATTTTAGTTCACCGGCTTTTCTAACTATGCCTGTTGCAATCGGATGCTCCGACTTGCTTTCCATAGATGCGGCAACTTGTAAAAGATAATTTTTGTCAAAATTCGGCTGAACAGATTCATAGCGAACAACTTCAAATTTACCTACGGTTAGCGTCCCGGTTTTATCAAAAATTACAGTGGTTACTTTCCGTGAATTTTCAAATGCCGTTCGATTTTTGATTAACAATCCATGCTTTGCAGATAGGGATGTTGATTTTGCAACCACTAATGGAACGGCAAGCCCCAATGCATGAGGACAACAAATCACAATTACCGTTACCGTTCTTTCGATTACAAATGCCAAAGGAGCACCCGTAAACCACCAGTAAAAAAAAGTTATTGCTCCTGCTGAAAGCGCGATATAGGTCAGCCATTTTGCAGCATTATCCGCCAGTAATTGCGTTTTAGATTTTGCCTGTTGTGCATCCTGAACCAATTTAATTACCTGACTTAAATATGATTTGTCAGCACCGTGACTCACCTGAACGGTAATTGATCCATTTCCATTAATGGACCCTGCAATCACTTTATTTCCTGAACTCTTTTCAATCGGAACAGACTCTCCGGTGAGCATAGATTCATCGATTGCAGAATGTCCTTCCACTATAGTTCCATCTGCAGGCAATTTTTCACCCGGTTTAATTATTATAACATCATTTTCTTTTAACGTGTCTGTATTGACATCCATCACATGATCGCCATGTTTTAAATGTGCTTTAGAAGGAATCAATTTTACAAGTAGCTCCAATTCGCGTGATGCACCTGCAATTGATTTCATTTCAAGCCAATGACCGAGAAGCATGATTAAAATTAAAGTTGCCAGTTCCCAGAAGAAATCCATTCCTGGCAAACCAAATACGGTGGCAATACTGTACCCATAGGCTACCGTGATGGCCACTGCAATCAATGTCATCATGCCCGGATTTTTTGCTTTTAACTCCTGTAAAAATCCTGTCAGAAAAGGATTACCACCATAAAAAAATATGACAGAAGAGAACAGAAACAACAGATATGAAGCATACAGAAAATGTATTTCGTACCCCATCCATTGTTGAATCATCGGTGATAAGGCCATTACCGGAATCGTGAGAAACAACGTTACAAAAAACCGCTTCCTGAAATCATCAATCATATGTTTATGATCGTGATGATGTGAAGTTGTTCGTGTCATTCTACCTGATGACGGTTGTTGGTGGGAAGAGTGATGTTCGTGGTTCATTTGCCTTCCAAATTAAACTTTGTGTCGTTAAGCATACTCTTTAAACACCATCGTGCATAAATACCGGCAAAGAGAAATGAAACTATTTTATAAAATAGTTCATCGGGGCGACTGTACGTAATACTTAGTTCGACATGCGTGGAATCCTTTTCTTCAGTTAACTCAAAACGCATTCGGTACCATTTCAATATGATCATTTTAGCCGGACCGATCGTTTCCCAAATTCGCTCTTTCCCATAAACCCACTTTATGACTACGATTGTAAAATCCATCTGAAAACCCATCATTCGTCCATACCATCTGAATCGTGAATTCAGACCGATGGCATTTTCAGAAAGCTGTTCCAGCTTTAATTTGCTACCCATCATCATTGCCGAATCCTTCATCATATGCATTCCGGTATTCCCCAACTGGTCCATGTATTCAAAAACCTTTTCTGGTGAAGATTTAATCAGAATTGATCGCTTTTTAGTATACAATCTGTTTTCCATAAGGCTATTCTTTTAATTGAACTTCACTCAGGTGACGGTATGCATTTTCAACCATTACAATCCCGTCATCCACGATGACTCCAATAGCCAGTGCAATTCCTGTAAGTGACATAATGTTTGATGAAAATCCAAACAGATTCAGAAGAATAAAACTGGAAGCAACAGATGTTGGTATCTGGATCAAGATGATTAAAGCACTTCGCCAATGGAATAAAAAGATTAATACAACGAGGGAAACACTGATAAAGACTTCCAGCAATGTTTCCTTGACCGAAGAGATGGCTTCTTCTATCAGAGTACTCCGGTCATAAGCCACTTGAATACTTATACCTTCAGGTAACCCTTTCTTTATTTCACCCATTTTTTGTTTTACTCTTTGGATGACAGCATCTGCATTTTCACCATATCTCATGACAACGATACCGCCCACTTTCTCACCTTCGCCATTCTGATCAAAGATTCCATACCGAATATCACCACCCATCTGCACACTTCCGACATCTGCAATACGGACTGGAATATTATTATTCGTAGACAAGGTGATGTTTGCGATTTCTGAAATGGATTTTATGTAACCCAATCCTCTTACAATGTAAGCCCGATCACTCATTTCAAATTTTCTTCCACCGACATCATTGTTATTGGATTTAACGGCTTTCAAGACATCCATCATGGATAAATTGTAATAATTCAATTTGGTGCGATCGATTACAATTTGATATTGCTTTTGAAATCCACCAAATGAAGCAACCTCGCTGACACCTTGTACAGTTTGTAATCCGAATTTGATGTACCAGTCCTGAAGTGCTCGTAACTCACCCAGATTGTAACCCGGTGCATTCAACGTATACCAGAAAACATGACCAACACCAGTACCATCAGGTCCTAATGTGGGAGTGATACCTTCCGGTAAAAGTTTCTGAGCAAAATTTAACCGTTCTGCCACACGTGTCCGGGCCCAATAAATATCCGCTCCATCTTCAAAAACCAGGTAAACGAAGCTCATTCCGAACATAGATGCACCCCGTATATTTTTCAATTTCGGAATACCCTGCAGATTGGATACCAATGGGTAGGTAACCTGATCTTCTATTACCTGTGGACTTCTGCCCATCCATTCGGTAAATACGATTACCTGGTTCTCGCTCAAGTCAGGAATTGCATCGACTGCATTGTGTTTGACCTCATAAATTCCCCAGATAAACATAGCAGCGGCAATGAATAGAATTACTATTCGATTCCGAAGTGAAAAGGATATCAGTCTACTTACCATTTATCGTCTGCTTATTGTTTTTTTATTTCTGACAGATCCATACCACATTTTGGGCATGATCCTGATTTGTCTGAAATGACTTCAGGATGCATTTCACATTGGTAGTACACATCACCGGTTTTCAACTTTGTCGTATCCAAATTAAATGTTTGAGAGGTACTATCTGTTTTATTGGCACCGGTTTGGTTATTAGAATTTTTACAACCGATAGACAACATTAGAAATAATGTGGCTGAAAGAATAATTTTGTTTTTCATAGTATTTGTGTTTTAGATTAATAGTATTTACATCTGCATTCCAGGCATTAAATTCGAAGATTCTTCTTCGTTGTTTTTATGTCCGTGACCTGTCATTGGATTGGCACCTTTTTTAAAAACATATTCGCTATTTAATAAATATGCTCCTGAAACAACAACCATCTCACCCTCATGAAGACCGGTCTTTATCTCTATTTCACGGCCATTCTGCAGTCCGGTTTGCACCATTTTATTTTCAAAAGTTCCGTTTGGATTTCTAACCCAGATACTTGGACCTGCACTATTTTCAATTACCGCATCTATTGGAACAGCCAAACATTTGATATAATCTGTTTGAATCCTGATCTGAGCCAGCATTCCTGGCTTTATTGAAAGATCTGGGTTTGACAATTCGAATCGGGCTAAAACGAACCTATTTGGTGTCTGAACCTGAGGTTCAATGAAAATTACTTTTCCTGAAAAATCCTTATCACCGGAACCTGGCACAGAAAAAGCGGCGATAGTTCCCAGCTTTAAAAAAGATAGATATGGTAAGTAAACTTGTGTCTCAACCCATAAGAATCGAACATCTGCAATCTTGCAAATAGTCGTTCCCATTGATACATAATTACCTTCCGATATCAAAACCTCTGTTACATATCCTTCATGCTCAGCATAGACCGGAATGGTGCTTAAAGGCTGTTTTGAATTTTCAAGTTGCTGAATCTGCTTACTGGTCATTCCGCTTAATAGTAATTTGCTTTTAGCAGCTTCAGCGAAGGTTGAATTATTGTTTAAAGCAGAAATATATTCTCTTTGTGAAATGGCCAGATCTTCACTGTATATTTCATACAAAATCTGCCCATTTGAAATATATTCGCCAGAATTTTTAATGTACAACTTGTCAATTCGTCCGGCGGTTTTCGAACTAATTGCAACGGTAGTATTCTGATTGACTGTTACTTTTCCGGTAAGAATAATCTCTTTTGCTAACTGGCGATATTGAAGTGTGTCAAATAAAATATTTCCGAGTTTTATTTGTTGTTCGCTCAATCGTATCTGTCCTTCTTTCAAATTATTCTTTTTTACTTTAATTAAGCGCATATGGCAAATCGGACAATTGCCAGGCTTATTTTCGATAACCTGTGGATCCATTGAGCAAGTGAAATACTCATCAGGACCTGCAATTTCTGAGGTCTGTGTTTTTTTACACGAACACATCAAAACAAACAGTGACAGTAAAACGATATAAATCCTATTTTTCATTATTGCGTACATTAATAAAACTTTCACTGTCGACTAAAAACTGGGCGTTTTCTGCTACTTGATCTGATACTGTTACACCATTAATCACCTGAACAAGTGAATCATTTTCGAAACCTGTAGTAATTCGAGTTGCAATAAACAAGTCTTTAATTTTTACAAATACTACTTTTTTATTTCCCAGATCGATTACTGCACTTCTCTTCAACCACATCCCTTTAATGGGAAAAGTAAATATACTTGCACTTAATAACGTGCCGATTCGTAAATTTTGCTTAATGGAATCCGATAAGAATACACGAACTTTTATGGCTGTCATATTTTCACCTGAAAGAGGCTCTATATATCCAATCTTACTGTGAATGGTATCGGTTCTGTTAGTTTCAGGGATCATACATACCTCATCACCTTTCTTAACCAAGGAAGCATCTTTTTGAAATATATTTAATATAGCCCAAACCTTGTTGGTAGCATACACTGCAAATAATGCCTGACCGTTTTGAATATACATTCCTTCTTTCAACGAGAGACTGGAAGATTCCGAGGAAGGAAGATTTTCAATTTGAATAGGCTGAGAAGTATTTGGATTTGAATTCATCGAACTCATTCCGGAGGAAGATTCATTGCCTTTTTGGGAACTGGAATTAGTAATTCCGATATCATGAATGTGACCCGAATAAGATGAATAAATCGGTAAAGGATTTAAAATTTTTTTTCTTTTAATTATGGATTCTACCAAGTCATCAGTCAAACCCATCAATCTTAATTTTTCAATCGCAGAATGAATTAATACACTATCTGTCCGGCTATTTAAAAGAAGTAAAAGATTTTCCTGCTCAGCATTAATTTCAGGACTGTATACATCCATTAAACGTTGACCCTTCTGCACTTGCTGAAAATTATAGCGTAGATATAATTTTTCAATTCTACCGCTAAACCGTGAACTGATATTATTTATCAGATTTGGATCATAGGAAATAACTCCATTAGCGTTTACTACCGGTGAAACTGAAAACTCCTGAACGACAGATGTTTTGACGGAACTCAAAATACTTCCATTTACCGGAGCAATTTGTGATTGCAGATCTGTACTGTTTTTATTTTCGATATGGGAGTGTTTTGACTGTTGGTCACAACTAAAGACACACATAAGAATCATACCTATGAGCCAGACAGTAAAGGGTGATCGACTACCGTATTTCCAGTTCTTTTTCATATTGTACCTGTAATTGGAAAATGGTATTCATAATTGTGTACATTTCTTCATTTGACATTTTGTACATTCTCAATGCATCTAACACAACAAACAAATCTTCATTATTTTGCTGATACGAAAGCAACGCAGACTGATAACTTTGATAATAAGTGGGGATAATATTGATTTTGTAATTTTCAATCTGCTTTCGTAAGGATTTTATCTGAGTCTTTATCGAGGCGATCATACCACTGGTTTCGTTAAGCATAGCTTCGCGTTGATAATCAATTGCTCGGATATTGTTTTCAATTCCTTTTATATTCGACTTATATTCCTTTGATGCCCATGGTGTAATTGGAACTGTTACCATTCCCATTGCAGAATAGGAGTTTGGCATAACACCTAAGGACTGCATATGACTTAGCGAAATTCCGAAATCAGGTAAGCGTTTCGTTTTTTCCAGGTCCTGCTGCAATTTCAATAATACGATAGTTGCATCTAATTGCTTCAAATCACTTCTTGAATTTGCAATGGCAGATGAATCGGACTCCTGATTATCGTAATGCTTATCTAAAACTGTTGTATCAACTTCAAATCGATCTGATTTATTCTTGTTCATCAAAGAATTGATTTCAATGTTCCGCATTTGAATTTCATAAACCAGCATTTCCTGCATGTTTTTTATTTGATATAATTCCGCCTCAGTCTTTAGTACATTAGAAAGTTTTTCCTTGTTGAAGGTGTATCGGTTTTTCGCTACCTGAAAAATATAATTGAGCACTGAATCAATCTGTAATACATTATCGTATTTCTTCTTCAATATGACCCATTCGTAATAATTCGTCTTTGCTAATGCAAACAATTCATTTCGCTTTGCATTTCTTCCATATTGTTCAACTTCGCCCATTCCCTTCATATAAAAATAATTGGCTCGTTGTTTTGCAGGATTTGGAATCATTTGTTCACCTGTAAACATCCACATCCCTTCATTAAACATGGAATAAGGTGTTTGCCATGGACCAGTTGATAAAGTGGGAGCCATCCAGGATTTAGCGCCTTTGGAAAAATTTTCTACTGCGTTAATCTGCTCTTCATACATTTTCAGCATTGGATTGTTCTTTTCAATGGCTGAAAGGATAGAATCAAGAGAAACTGTCTGTCCTGATGCTTGACATAGCCATGAACAAAATACTCCAAGCAGATATATTTTAATTTTCTTCATGACCCGGCATTAAAATTTTTCCAAACTTTTTTAATTCACGTTCACGCATCATTTCATATACTATCGGTGTGACCAGTAATACGTATATCGTAGAAGTTATAACTCCACCTATCATTGGAATGGTGATTGGTAACATCACATCACTGCCGACACCGGATGCCCATAAAATGGGAATCAATCCAAATAACGAAACAGAAACCGTCATTAATTTTGGTCGTAATCGTTGAACTGCTCCATCCACTATGTATTCCCGAAGATCAGCCCTCGTAATTGTGTCCGAAGAATTCCCTTTTGCAACCACCAACTTCTGCATGTATTCATTCAAATATATGGTCATCAGCATTGCCGTTTCAATTGCAACACCAAATAAGGCAATAAACCCAACTGCGACAGCCACCGATAGGTTTACCCCATAAAAATAAACCATGTACACTCCGCCAATCAAAGCAAATGGAACTGTAATCATTGTGAAAATGGCTTCTTTAAATGACTTGTAAGTGAAATACAAAACGAAAAAAATGATGAATAAAACTATGGGCATAATAAACGTAAGCGTACGTTTAGCCCGAATTTGATTTTCCCATTGACCACTCCATTCAATACTATACCCTTTCGGCAGTTTAGAAAATAAACTATTCAATTTTTTTTGAGCATCCGTAACTGTACTTCCTAAATCTCTGTCACGTACATTGAAAAGGATTGTACCGCGTAACATCGCATTCTCCGAATTGATCATAGGTGGACCTTCACTAATAGAAACATCGGCAACTGAAGAAAGAGGTATGGTTCCGTAATTGTCAGTTTTAACAGGAATCTGACGGATTTCTTCAAGATTGTTTCTGTAATCCTGTGCAAAACGTGCATTGACTGTAAACCGTTCTCTTCCTTCGATGGTAGAGGTGATATTCATTCCTCCGATAGCAGTCTCAACATACATATTTACATCATCAACTGTCAAGCCATATCTGCCTATTTCGTTTTTACGTACTGTTATGTCGATGTAACGTCCTCCTGTAATTGGTTCAACATACAGATCTTTAACACCGTTTATCCCTTGCAATTCATTCTTCATGCGTACCGCAAGTGTGTATATACTATCCAGGTTTTGCCCGTAAATCTTAACACCGACATCGGTTCTGATGCCGGTCGAAAGCATATTAATACGATTGATGATAGGTTGAGTAAACCCATTCACTACACCCGGAATCTGTAGTTTTGCATTCAGTTCATTAATAATTTTTTCCTTGGTAATTCCGTCACGCCATTCGGCTTTCGGTTTTAGCAGAATAATGGTCTCTATCATACTGATCGGCGAATTATCCGTCGCAGTATTAGCCCGGCCTGCTTTTCCCAAAACGTTTTCAACTTCTGGAACTGATTTAATGATCTTATCCTGAATTTGTAAAATTCTTTTCGCTTCAGAATTGGAAACATCAGGTAAGGTTACCGGCATGAAAAGTATGGAGCCTTCATCCAATGGTGGCATAAATTCGGAACCCATTCGAAGCATCATTCCAACTCCTACCAAAAGTGCAACCACATTTAAAGTAATAACTGTCTTGCGCCAATGCAGGCACTTTTTTAAAATCGGAGAATACACTTTTTCAAGCGATCGGGTAATGGGATTACTACTTTCAGGTTTTAATTTTCCTTTTAAGAAAAATGAAATAAGAACAGGAGTTAGTGTGATGGCTAAAAAAGCATCGATAATTAGGATGAAAGTTTTCGTCCATGCCAGGGGATGAAAAAGTTTTCCTTCCATTCCGGTTAACAGAAAAACAGGCAGGAATGATGTGATTACTACAATTGTAGAGTAGAACACACCAGGTCCTACCTGTTGTGAAGAACGTTCAATAATTTTTAATCGTTCTTTATTATCCATTTATTAATTTTAAAAATTTAAGAGAAATTTTTACAACTTTTTTCTATCGTTATTGAATAATTATTTCGCGAGTTAATATTTGTTTATCGGTTACGATCTTTAAAAAATATATCCCGGTAGGGTATCCTGATAAATTACCTTTAAGCAACCCTTTTCCTTGATGTTCAATTGGCAAAACCAATTCTTCACCCAATGTATTGAACATTGATAGATTGGCATTTTGATTTTCTACGTTACCTAATTTGATTGTCAGCTCACCATTACTATTTGGATTGGGATAAACATACAAACTCTGTGAAGTACTTAAATCATTTAAACCGGTTGTGGGTGATACAACAACAAATTGCCCCATCATACCATCATCTTCATGCATGAGGATATGGCAGTGATACATGTATGGCATTGCCGTATCAGCGTAGTCTTCAAATTTGGTGATAAAGCGCACGGTCTCATTAGGAGCGATCATCACAACATCCTTCGATCCACGTTCTTCAGGTGCAGGTGTTATTCCATCGCGATCAAGAATGAAAAATTGCACATTATGTATATGGAATGGATGTGCAACCATCGTTTGATTCGTAATGGACCAGATTTCAATATTATTCAATGGAATTTGATAATCAATACGATTCATATCGTATAACAATCCATTGAAATAAAATGGACCGTCCATGCTCATCATATTTTGTGCAGTAATAATGATATTTCTTGTTGCATTAGCACTTGCTTCTTGCCAAGGTGAATTTGGAACTAAAAATGATGGAATGGTAGTAATCGGGTTAGACGTAGAACCAACAATATTCAATTTCAAAATATTGAAGTCAACCCCATTCAAGGGACTATCCATCGTATTACCCATACCCGGCATCGGTATACCACCTTGAACTCCTTGCGGAAACTCTGATGCATAACTCATCAGATATAAATTTTGCCCATTCATACCGCTCACGTCAAGCAAAATTTCTGCGCGTTCTCCCGGAGATAAACGGATCCGTGTAACAGGAACTGGTGAAGTAAGCAAACCACCATCATTTCCGATTACATAAAAAGATTTGTTACTCGTAAATCCAAAATTGAAATTACGCTCCTGTGAACCGTTTAACAATCGTAATCTGACAACCTGTGCTGGAATATTCAACATATGATCGATGGTTCCATTTACCAATAAAATACTATCGCGCATTCCTCGCCAATCAATTTGATTTAAAGAATCAAACTGCTGAGATTGAATTGCAATTGGAAAATCATCAACTCCATAGGTACGCGGTAAATTGAGTGAAGCTTCAGTTGAATCACGAACAATAATGAATCCTGCTGCACCACGCATGGCTTGTTGACCGGTTTTCATGTGTGTATGAGGGTGATACCAAAATGTGGATGCGTTATTTAGAACACGATAACCCGGACTCCACGTATTTCCTGATAAGACAATTACTTGTGGACCACCATCGGCGATTGCAGGGACATGCACACCATGCCAATGTACTGTAGAGGTATCTGGCAGAGTATTCAATACATTCAATGCTACGGAATCCCATTTATTAAAAATCAGCGTAGGGCCGAGATAAGAATACTGATTGAAAGCATTCGTATATGTTTTTCGTCCGGGAAGGAATTGAACGCTATCAGGATGAATATTTAAATTAAAATTGGTTCCACTGAGCGTGTCCGGGATTGGGATCAGGTTTTGAGCACCTGAACTAAGCGAACAAAGGAGCGAACTTATGAAGAAAATTCTTTTCATGACTTCAGTTTTTTATGATAGATTTTATAATCATGGATTTATCTGTGATCATTTTTATAAGATACTTTCCTTGTTTTAAGTCTGCTAAATTTATTGATGAAGAAGTGGAGAAACTATTGATATCTGAATAAAACATCAGACGACCACTCATATCATAAACTTCGATCCGCTTCAATGTTGAATTTCCGTCCTTTAAATGTATGTGAAGGTTATCAATTACTGGTACCGGAGAAACAGAAACTTGTGATGCGTCAAATACTGAACTGATTGAAAGTACTGTACCTGAAAATAAAAGTTCATCAACATACAAATAACTATTTGCAGCGGCGGCAATTCCATTTGCATTGCTGGCTGATAAAACAATAAGACAAGAATCAGGATCATCACCCGAAATATAAGTTAAGGGAGCCTCTAAATACCGCTCTTAATGGCCGAGAATTATTTTCTGGTAT